>JAQBNJ010000526.1 GCA_028288645.1 Sediminibacterium sp. | reverse complement strand
TATATCAAGTGAGAGTGAATTATGGGGATCGTTTCCGTATTGGGTTATAAAAAATACCGGAAAAAAATTCAGCGGTTTTAATTCTTTTACTTTCCATTGCGACGTGGTAATGTTTATTCCGAGGTCGGGTCTCATTTCATTAAAGATTGCATGCAAATTAAATCCGCCATACAATACGGAATTATCTATGACATTACACCTGCCATATTTTGTAACATATTTATTTTCTGGGTACTTGAGATACTTAATTTCATTTATTCGATCATTTGTATAAGGCGGTATTTTTATATTTATTGTCAACCGGTCAAGCTGTGCAGGAATAAATTTATACATCGGCAATGGGAAATTCATTATTAGAATTTCCAGAATAGGTTTGATAGTTAAAATATCTTTTTGCTGTATACTGTTCTTTTCTAAATATTTTCCTAATCTGTCAGTTAACGATGAAATTATACCAGGATTTAGCATTTCCAGATGTCAAGTGATGTTTAAAATGGCATGAAGTGTCTGTCTTTTTGCATGAGCGCCAACTCATAAATATAAGAAGGCTTTTGAAAATTCCGGGTTGCGGACAGTTAAAGCGGGAAGGATCAGGATTGAATAGATCGTTTGATGTGAAAATGATGAACAGACCGCCAATGAAAAATAGATTCTTACCGGAATTAACCAGTTCTTACTTGCGGATTAAAATTTTATAAAAAAAATAATCTGACGTTAACCTATTTTCTATCGCCCTTCCTATTTGACATTTGGTTTTACCCAAGTTTTACCTCCAATAAAAAAGACCTACATTTTATATGTAAGTCTTTGATTATCAAGTGGAGAGTATCGGGGTCGAACCGACGACCTCTTGCATGCCATGCAAGCGCTCTAGCCAACTGAGCTAACCCCCCGTGGGTGGAGTGCAAATGTATAGGCTGATTTTATCACAGCAAAATATTACTTTAATTACACCAGGCTGCGAGACTAAATTCTTCAGCCAATCACAGTTTTTTTCAGATCCAATCCTTTTCTATACAAGCTTCATACCCGATCTTGATCGCTTTCTTAATATCAGCCATCAAAGCCGGGTCATTTTTTTTGATATGAAAACAGCCGCCGCCTTTCAGGCACTTCACAAACGCATCACTAAAATGTTTTTTCAGGTCTCCATCTACATAACGGGGGCTATAATAAAACCCTACATATCCTTTTTGCACCAGGGCCGACGCAAACCATAATTCATTTCGTGTTTTACCGCCTATTTCTACGGGTTTATGGCTTACCAGGTGCGCCTGCGATGGCTTATCATTGTGTAATACCAGTGACCGTTTTTTATCATAAGGCTTCAGCATCATTTCGATATTGTAAAAGATCTCCACCATTTCAGGCTGGCCCGCAGATTTGTCTTCGTATTTGATCTTGATAGTGTTTTCTTTTTTTGCAGGCCCCGCGGATTTTACTACAACTTTTTTGGGTGCTGTTTTCGTAGCAGCTGCTTTTTCAGGTGCCGCTTTTTTAACGGTAGCTTTTACGGAAGCTGTTTTCTTTACCACCTTTTTCAGGGGTGCCTTTTTAGATGCTGCTTTTTTTACAGAAGTAGTTGACTTTGCCATAGCAGTTTGTTTTACTAAATATAAAAAAAGTTTGGGGATTGTGGTTTGTGTTTATCGTTGAAAATCATTGACCATAAAAAAACGCCGAACCACAAACGTTCGGCGTAAATATATTTATTAGACTTTGCAAATTTCAACAACCACAAACCACAAACTACAAACCACAAACTGCCCTAATCCCAGATCTCATCTTTTCCCTCAAGCCATAACTTAACCGACTCGGTAGTAACAGATTTCGGCCTTTCGAGCGGGAAGCCGAGGGCCCTGTCCCAGCAGAGGCTGGCCAATACGCCGAGTGAGCGGCTTACGGCAAAGAGCACGGTATAGAATTCGTATTCCACCAAACCAAAATGCACGAGCAATGCACCACTATGCGCATCTACATTCGGCCATGGGTTCTTGATCTTGCCTAGTGACTGCAGGATCGGTGGAACGGTCTCATATATTTTCCAAACGGTGTTTACCAATTTATCATCCGGCATATGTTTCTTGCCGAATTCCATCTGCGCGGTGAAACGCGGATCTGTCTTGCGTAAAACAGCGTGGCCATAACCCGGAACTACTTTACCTGCTGATAAAGTTTTCTGAACATACTCTGCGATCTGTTCCTTACTCGGCTCATCGGTTCCCAATTGTTCCTGCATTTCAAAGATCCATTTGATCACTTCCTGGTTAGCCAATCCGTGCAATGGTCCCGCGAGTCCGTTCATACCTGCAGCATAACTGAGAAACGGATCGCTTAAAGCCGATCCAACCAAATGCGTTGTGTGTGCAGATACATTGCCGCCTTCATGATCGGCGTGGATGGTCATGTACAAACGCATGAGTTCTTTAAAACTCTCATCCTCATAACCCATCATGTGCGCCAGGTTACCGGCCCAATCCAGTAAACCATTCGGTTGTATGTGTTCGTTGTTCTTGTATTTTCTGCGGTAGATATATGCTGCAATGCGCGGGAGCCTTGCGATCAGGTCCATCGTATCATCATAGATCGAGTTCCAGTAATCTTTTTTGTTGAGGCCTTTTGCATATTCCTTTGCGAAATTGCTTTCGGTCTGTAATGCCATCACGCCGGTAACAAACATCGTCATCGGGTGTGCGCTGATTGGTAATGCATCGATCG
>JAQBNJ010000513.1 GCA_028288645.1 Sediminibacterium sp. | reverse complement strand
GGATCTGCCTTATGCCTGCAAAGGCGGTGTATGTTGCACCTGCCGCGCAAAATTGATAGAAGGTGAAGTGGATATGGATGTGAATTATGGATTGGAACCGGAAGAAATAGAACAGGGGTTTATTTTGACCTGTCAATCACACCCGAGAACTGAAAAAGTAATCGTAGACTTCGACCTTAAATGACCTAAACCGTGCCTTTGTGCCCTGGTGTGAAAATTAAATCGCACACCAGGTCACAAAGGCACGGTTTGATTACTAACGGAGAAGTTGTTATTGAATTATCGGCTGCCAGATCTTGTAGCCCTTCGCATTCATATGTAAATTATCCGCAATAAAAATATCTGTCATGACAGAGCCGTCAGTGTTTAACATAGCATCATGCACGTTGATGAATTTTGCGTTTGATTGCTTACTTAAAAAATCTTTGATCAGTTTATTTGTCTCAACAATTACCGGTTCAAATTTCCAGCGGCTCACGCTTGGTTTCAGAGAAATAAAAGCAATCGGAACTTTTGGTAATTTATTCCTGATCAAAGAAAATATTGTTTGAAATCGCTTCAATACGGTTGGCGCTGTGATCGTATCAGATCCTGCCACATCATTCTCCCCGCAATAAATAACGATCTGCTTTGGATCATAAGGAATAATTACTTCATCAACATACCTGATCACATCAGGCAAAGAAGAACCGCCAAACCCGCGGTTAAGAATGGGATAGCCTGGGAAATAATCCTGCACATCCGTCCATTTTGTAAAAGAAGAACTGCCCACAAATAAGATGGATTGCTTCGCCGGCATCTGCAAACTGTCTTTCTTTTTAAACGCATCTATCTCTTTACGGAACGGCGGATCGGTAGTTTGTGCAGTTACTGCGAAGCCTGTTGAAAGCAGGCAGAGTAGTAGAAATATTTTCTTCATGAACCTAAGATAAAGTAAAAAAAGAAGGTCACGAATTTGAACGAATGATTCCGACCTGTTGATCCCTCCTGCGTCTGCGGAATTCATTCGTTCAAATTCGTGTAATTCGTGTTTGCTTAAAATGCTTACGGCAATGACTCATTTACTAACAATAAGCTGAATTTGTTAGTTAAATGGTGCTAACAAAGTTTGATTTTGGTTTTATTTTATACACTAACAATTGTTAGCATCAATTTTCTTTTCTTATTTTTGGGCCTCAAGCTTTACTGATGGAAAAAGATTTTGAAGAAATTTTCCAGGACAAGGTCGATAAAGAGATCAAGATCGAACCGAAAGACTGGATGCCGGAGAAATACCGGCAGACATTGATCCGGCAGATCAGTCAGCATGCACATAGTGAAATTGTTGGCATGTTACCTGAGGGTAACTGGATCACCCGCGCGCCCAATCTCCGCCGCAAAGCAATTCTATTGGCAAAAGTGCAGGATGAGGCGGGTCATGGTTTATACTTATACTCCGCAGCAGAAACATTGGGCATCACGCGCGATGAGATGTATGATCAACTGCATACTGGTAAAGCAAAATATTCTTCCATTTTTAATTATCCCACTTTAACCTGGGCCGATATCGGTGCGATTGGTTGGCTGGTTGATGGTGCTGCCATCATGAACCAGGTTCCTCTATGCAGGAGCAGTTTTGGCCCGTATGCCAGGGCGATGGTACGCGTTTGCAAAGAAGAAAGTTTTCACCAGCGCCAGGGATTTGAAATTTTATTAACGCTCAGCAAAGGAACCGAAGCGCAACGCAATATGGCGCAGGATGCCGTGAACCGCTGGTGGTGGCCAAGTGTAATGATGTTCGGCCCAAAAGATGATGAGAGTCCGAATACCATCATGAGCATGAAATGGAAGATCAAACGTTTCACCAACGATGAACTGAGACAAAAATTTGTAGACATCTGTGCAGAGCAGGTAAAAATATTGGGCCTCACCCTTCCCGATAACGATCTCAAATGGAATGCAGCGACCAACCATTACGATTTCGGCGCCATCGACTGGAATGAATTCTGGGAAGTGGTAAAAGGCAACGGCCCCTGCAACAAACAGCGCCTTGACACAAGAAAAAAAGCATGGGAAGATGGTGCATGGGTAAGAGAAGCGGCGAGTGCGTATGCAGAAAAAAGAAAGAATAAAAAAGCAGTAAAGGCTGCATAAAAAAAATGACTACAAACGAACATATTAATTCCGGTGAATGGCCGCTTTGGGAAATATTCATCCGGAGCAGGCAAGGCCTCGATCACAAACATGTGGGCAGCCTGCATGCAGTGGATGCACAGATGGCAATTGAAAATGCAAGAGATGTATATACGCGCAGGATGGAAGGTGTAAGTATCTGGGTAGTAGAAAGCAAACATATTCATGCAAGTAATCCTGCAGATGCAGAAGCATTCTATGATCCTGCCAATGATAAAGCATACAGGCATCCTACTTTTTATAACCTGCCCGATGAATTAAAACATATGTAATCTCCCTGCGATTTTTGTTACTATGAATAAGAAGAACTTACTTGACTATACACTTCATTTGGCAGACAATGCACTGATCATTGGCCATCGCAACAGTGAATGGTGCGGGCATGGGCCGGTGCTGGAACAGGATATCGCTATTTCAAATATTGCATTGGATTGCATTGGCCAGGCAAGAAATTTTTACCAGTATGCTGCGCAGTTATCAGTCAATGATACATCGGAAGATTCCCTGGCTTACCTGCGTTATACGATTGAATTTAAAAATTGTTTACTGGTTGAGTTACCCAATGGCGATTGGGGACAAACCATTTTACGGCAATTCTATTTCAGCACCTATCAATATTTTTTATACCAGCAGTTACAAAACAGCAGCGACCAGCAACTGGCAGCCATTGCAGAAAAAGCATTGAAAGAAGTTACCTACCATCTCCGCTGGAGCAGTGAATGGGTGATACGTTTGGGTGATGGAACAGAAGAAAGCAAACAACGCATGGAACACGCAGTGGATGAATTGTGGAGCTATACAGGCGAATTGGTGCAGGCTGCAAGCTATGAACTACTAGCCGTTAGCGAAGGATACGGTGTTGATCTTTCAACCATAAAAACTAAATGGGAAGAAAAAGTAAGAACTGTGTTTGAGGAAGCCACACTTACTTTACCTGGAAACGCATGGATGCAATCGGGCGGTAAAGAAGGGAGGCATACGGAACATCTTGGATTTGTTCTGGCAGAGATGCAGTTTTTGCAGAGGGCGTACCCGGGTGCGGAGTGGTAAAAATCCAACCTCACCCCCTAACCCCCTGAAGGGGGAATTAACATGGAGTCACTAAGTAAACATATCATCAATAATAAACTTACCTCGTCGGAAGAAGTGAAGCGAAGGGTGCTGGAAATTCTCGAAACAGTTTCTGATCCGGAAGTGCCGGTTTTGTCTGTCATCGATTTGGGTGTGGTGAGAAACATAGAGGTTGAGCCGAATTCTGTCATCAATGTTTTTGTGACGCCAACCTATACGGGTTGTCCAGCTATCGATGTAATGAAAATAAATATCCGCATGGCTTTGCTGGCGGAGGGATTTACGGATATTAAGATCATCGAAGTTCTTTCGCCCGCATGGACAACTGATTGGATAAGTGAACATGGGAAGGAAAAATTAAAAGCATACGGCATCGCTCCGCCGCAATACAGGCAGGCTGTTTGCACACCGGATTCATTCCAGGAAGAAGAAGCGATCCAGTGCCCGTTATGTAATTCGTATCATACAAGATTGGTTTCTCAGTTTGGCAGCACCGCATGCAAAGCTTTATATCAATGCAACGATTGCAAAGAACCTTTCGATTATTTCAAATGCCACTAGCCCCTCTGTGAAACTCTGTGTACTCCGTGTCTCTGTGGTGAAAAAATTATCGAAGCGAAGACTTCACCACAGAGACACGGAGTACACAGAGTTTCACAGAGAGTTGCTGAATGAGTATATTCGTTTAAACAATTGCAGATGTCATCAATCATTTTAGCTGTTGAAAATAATGTTGCTACGATTACGTTCAATCGTCCTGATAAATTGAATTCTTTTAATCGTGAGATGGCATTGTTGTTTCAATCAGTCTTGGATGAATGTGCGGAGAACACGGAAGTACGTTGCATTTATATTACAGGTGCAGGCAAAGGATTTTGTGCGGGGCAGGACCTGGCAGAAGTTGTTGACCCCGATGGTCCGGGTATGGCGAAGATCTTAGGTGAACATTATAACCCCGTTATTACACGGCTTCGTACCATTCCAAAACCAATCGTCGCCGCAGTTAATGGTGTAGCAGCCGGCGCAGGTGCCAATATTGCATTGGCATGTGATATTGTTGTAGCAACACAGTCCGCTTCTTTTATACAGGCATTTTCAAAAATTGGTTTGATACCGGATAGCGGTGGATCTTATCACTTACCGCGCCTGGTCGGTTTTCAGAAAGCAAGTGCCTTAATGATGTTGGGAGATAAAGTTTCTGCAACAGATGCTTTACAAATGGGTATGCTCTACAAAGTATTCAGCGATGAATCATTTATTGAAGAAAGCAAAAAGATCGCAGCAATATTGGCACAGATGCCGACCAAAGCTTTGGCTTATATCAAACACGCATTAAATGAATCGGCTTCCAATAATTTAGAAAGACAATTACTACTGGAAGACGAATACCAACAGAAAGCCGCGGCCACCTCCGATTTTACAGAAGGCGTGCAGGCTTTTCTTGAAAAACGTTCACCCAATTTTAAAGGCGAATGATCATGAATGAACAGGACAAGTTTGCACAGCAGGTAGTGAACCATATGATGGAACATGATAAATTCTCTCAATGGCTCGGCATCTCTGTACTCGAAATAAAAGAAGGGTATAGCAAAATACAAATGCAGGTAAGAGAAGAAATGATCAACGGCTTTGGTATTGTTCACGGCGGTATTGCTTTTTCTTTGGCCGATAGCGCATTCGCATTTGCCTGCAATAACCGGAATAATTTATCTGTTGCCCTGGATACATCAATCAACTTCACAAAAGCTGTACAGGTTGGCGATACGCTTACTGCAGAAGCCAAAGAAAATCATAACGGGAGAAGTACGGGTCTATACTTTATTACCATCACCAATCAAAACAATGAAACGGTTGCGCATTTTAAGGGCACCTGTTTCAGAACAGGCAAACCACTGATGAAATAACGTTCAGACCGCTTTAGCGTCCCGACCGTTATTTCAGTACATTTAGGCAGATAAACTTCCTGCCATGAGATCACTGCTTTCGCTACTCTTTTTATTTTGCTGCCTCCTCACAAACGCACAACAAACCGTCATCAAATATTTATCAGGCACAGATAAGGACCATACCGTTAACTGGGATTTCTTTTGCACCGAAGGTGCCAAAAGCGGTAGCTGGACAAAGATCCCCGTTCCATCCAACTGGGAGATGCAGGGGTTTGGCGGTTACAATTATGGGCATGAAAAAAATAAACACCAAGAACACGGTTTATATAAATATCATTTTACAGCAGATAAAAACTGGGGCAGCAAACAGGTTGAATTGGTATTTGCAGGAGTGATGACAGATGTTGAAGTAAAGATCAACGGCCAGGTAGTAGGACCGTTACACCAGGGAGGTTTTTACGAGTTCTCTTATAATATTACGCCATTCATCAAACCCGGAGCAGATAATGTGCTGGAAGCAGATGTAAGTAAAATGAGCGCAGACAGTTCTGTTAACCGCGCTGAGCGTGAAGGTGATTTCTGGGTATTCGGAGGTATTTATCGGCCCGTATATTTAAAGATCCAACCTGAGAATTTTATTAACCGCGTTGCCATCGATGCTAAGGCGGATGGGAAATTCAATATGGATGTATGGATAGAAAACATCACTCCCCGCGATGTAATCATAGCACAGATTAAAACAATAAAAGGTGAGAACATAGGAAATTCTTTCTCAACTGTCGCAAATAATATTGAACTCGTTCATCTTTCCCAATCCGTTCCAGGTATCCAGGCATGGAATCCTGAATTCCCGAAACTGTATAAAGTTGAAATAAGCATTCTTCGCAAAAACAAGATCATCCATACCCTGCAGCAACGATTTGGATTCAGAACGATAGAAGTAAGAAAAGGCGATGGCATTTATGTAAACAATACAAAAGTAATATTGAAAGGCGTTAACCGCCATAGTTCCTGGCCCGAATCAGGAAGAACATTGAGCCGGAAGATTCACCTGCAGGATATCGCGCTGATAAAAGATATGAATATGAATGCAGTGCGCATGTCGCACTATCCGCCCGATGCAGAATTTCTCGATCTCTGCGATTCATTGGGATTATTTGTGCTGGATGAGTTAACAGGCTGGCAGAAAAAATATGCAACGCCTGTTGGCGCAAAGTTGGTTGCGGAGCTGGTAAAAAGAGATGTGAATCACCCATCGATTATTTTTTGGGATAATGGCAACGAAGGTGGATGGAATACAGACCTGGATAGCTACTATGCACAATATGATCCGCAATACAGAACGGTACTGCATCCATGGAGTAATTTTAATAATGTAGATACCAAACATTATCCCGATTACGCTTATATAGAAAAAGCAGCAGCCAAAGATGATATTCTCTTACATACCGAAATGATCCATGGCTTATATGATGGCGGCCATGGCGCAGGATTAGAAGATTACTGGAACCTCATGCGAAAAAATCCACACCATGCAGGCGGGTTCTTATGGGTTTTAGCGGATGAAGGAATTGTTCGGCATGATAAACATGATAGCATTGATACGTACGGCAACAATGCACCGGATGGAATTGTTGGTCCGCATCGTGAGAAAGAAGGAAGCTATTATACGATCAAGGAATTATGGTCGCCGGTGCAGGTGAGTAAACCTGTGCTTGATAAAAACTTTGATGGGAAATTGGAGATAGAGAATAATTATCATTATACAAATTTGTCTGTTTGCAAATTCACGTGGCAACTAATAAAATATCCGCTCTCAAAAGAGAATAAAACGGGACATAGTATCATTACTTCGGGAAAATCTACCATGGCATTGGAACCCGGTAAGAAAGAATCCATGCAGTTATCATTGCCCGCGAATTGGTACAGCGCAGACGCTCTTTGTTTTTCAGCAATAGATGTCAATGGCCATGAATTGTATACATGGACATGGCCTATTAAACTGCCTTCAGATATACTACACAAAAATCAATTTGAGGATGTGGTCAGACAAGAGAGAATCGATCCAAAAGAAATAGAAGAAGAAAATATTTATAGTATTTTACAGGATGGCATTAAATACAATTTTGATAAAAAAACTGGTTTATTGCAGTCCATTATTAAAAACAATAAAATAATCCCATTTGGTGATGGCCCAGTATTGGCCAATGAAAAACAATCACTGCAAAGTTTTCGGCATCACAAGGGTGAGAGAGATAGCTATGTTATAGAGATAGCATACAGTGGTATAAATTCACTAAATTTAAAATGGACGTTTGCATTTAATTTTCCAGCCAAGCTTGAATACAGCTACACCCAAAAAGACACGTCCAGTTTCTACGGCATCACATTCAACACAGATGAATCAAAAATAACCGGCCTGAAATGGCTCGGCGGCGGCCCCTTCCATGTTTGGAAGAACCGTTTAAAAGGTGCAACTATTGATGTATGGCATAAAAAATATAACAACACCATTACCGGCGAAACATTTGAATACCCTGAGTTCAAAGGTTATCATTCAGATATGTATTGGGCAACCATTGAAAACACAGTGTCACCCTTTACGGTTTACACGGATGTGCCGGGATTATATCTTCAAATGTTTAATACTCCGAAACAAAAAACAAATTTCAATCCATTCGTAAACCCGCCTTTTCCGAAAGGAAATATTGGTTTCCTCAATGGTATTCCCCCTATCGGCACTAAATTTAAAGGTGCTGAAACGATGGGACCGAAGAGCCAGAAGAATAATCCTGTAGACGGTTTAATAAAGGGGAGTTTATGGTTTGATTTCAGGTAAAAAATATTGCCACAGACGACACAGATCGCCACAGAAAATTCTGTGCTAATCTGTGTCGTCTGTGGCAATATTTTTAAAAGCCAAATAAAATAGTTCTTGCAAACACCCGGTCATGCTGGGTTTTCTAATTGCATTCTGGGCAACACCGGTGATGACACTCGGGCACTTGGTATTTACAGTTACAGCTACGCTGTGAAAATTAAATTGCACATAGAGGCACGGTTTTAATATCTATTACATTATAAAAAGGGACCGTATAGAAATACAGTCCCGTCTTCGATTGCTTGCCATATAAAAAAAATCAATGAGGTCATGGACGGAATTGAACCGCCGTATAAGGTTTTGCAGACCTGTGCCTCGCCTCTCGGCCACATGACCGTTTCCGGAAACAATATTAGGTTGTTTTAATTAATCTACCAAAATAGTAGACTAATAGAATAATATATTTCACATTTCGAAAGCTATGGTATACTGTATGAATGGATTAATTTAGTATTTCGAAATTGTTTCCTATGATATATGCATTTAAAGATTTCACTCCTGTTATTCATGAATCTGCTTTCATACATCCGCAGGCTGCTGTTACAGGCAACGTGATCATTGGAAGAAATGTTTACGTTGGTCCTGGCGCAGCCATCCGCGGAGACTGGGGTGGGATCATTATAGAAGATGGCTGCAATGTGCAGGAAAACTGTACCATTCACATGTTCCTCGGTGTAACCGTTGTATTACAACAGAACGCACATATCGGTCACGGCGCGGTGATACACGGTGCAACCATCGGCGCCAATTCTTTGGTAGGCATGAACAGCGTGGTAATGGACAACGTAGTATTGGGCGATGAATGCATTGTAGGCGCGCTCAGTTTTATCAAAGCATATTCCGTGTTTGAAAAACGAAGCCTGATCGTTGGTAACCCTGCGCAAAAAATAAAGGAAGTGAGTGACGAAATGATCCAATGGAAAACAGAAGGCACCAAATTATACCAGGCATTACCTAATGAGATGTACGAACATTGGAAATCGGTTGAACCCTTAAGAGAGATCCCCGCAAACAGGCCCTTACAGGCAAATTCTTATCAAACATGGAACGGGCCAGGAAACACGGATAACAAATAACATTGGCGTACCTTTGTCCCCAATTCGTGTAATTGGTTTTAATTCGTGTTATCCGTGTCAGAAAGAAACAACTTCATTGATTATATCCGCATTTTTGCCCGTAGTGGTCATGGTGGCCAGGGCA
>JAQBNJ010000560.1 GCA_028288645.1 Sediminibacterium sp. | reverse complement strand
AGCAGGCATAAACATTACAAAAGTTGAGACGAGCAAATTGAAAGAAATGAGCCTCGAGAACCTTCCCTTTGGCCGTTATTTTACGGATCATATGCTTGAAGCGGATTATGAGAACGGCGAATGGAAGAATGTTGAGATCAAACCTTACCAACCACTCCTGCTTGAGCCTTCATTGGCGGCGCTGCATTACGGGCAGGCAATTTTTGAAGGGATCAAAGCATACAAAGACGACAATGGCAATGCAGCTATTTTCCGTCCTTTCGATAATTTCAAACGTTTCAATATTTCTGCCGAAAGGATGAACATGCCCGTTGTTCCCGAAGAAATATTTATTGAAGGCATGCGCATGTTGATAGAACTGGATAAGAACTGGATCCCTTCTTTACCGGATCATTCATTATATATCCGTCCTTTTATGTTCTCATCTGATCCTGTGATCGGAGTAAAGCCTTCTGATACCTATAAATTTATCATCATACTCAGTCCGACCGGGCCGTATTATGCGGCGCCTATGCGCATCTATGTTGAAGAGACATATACACGCGCCGCACCGGGTGGTGTTGGTTTTTCAAAAAATGCCGGTAACTACGGCGGCAGTATGCTGGCAACAGCGCTTGCTAAAAAACAAGGCTACGACCAGGTTCTCTGGACTGATGCTTTCGAACACAAATACCTGCAGGAAGTGGGTACCATGAATGTATTTTTTGTGATCGGTAATAAAATAGTCACCCCTTCCCTCGAAGATGGAACCATCTTAGCTGGTGTTACCCGCGACAGCGCTATTACAGTGCTGAGAGAAGAAATGGGTTTTGAAGTGGAGGAAACAAAGATCAGTATTGATGAACTGATAGACGCTCATAAATCCGGCCAGCTACGTGAAGTATTTGGAACGGGCACGGCAGCAACCATCTCAATGATCAAGGAACTGAAGTATAAAGATTACGTGATGCATTTTGATACGGATAGCTGGACAACAGCCCCCGAACTCAAAACCCGCCTGAACGCGATCCGCAACGGGAAAGTGACGGATGTGTATGGATGGATGGTAAAGATTTAGGGAATATTATAAACACGAATTACACGAATTAAAACGAATTACACGAATTGGAACGATTGATCACCAATTTGTTGATTAGTCATCTATTATAGAGTCCATTCGTTCTAATTCGTGTAATTCGTGTTGAAATCTCAATCTTTGATTATTTTTTTGGTACTGATCTTTTCCCCCGATCGTACCTCCAATAAATATATCCCATTCACCAATTCACCTACAGGTATTACAAGCTGCCCATCTTTTTGCATGCCAAGCTGAAAAATTTTGATTGGTTTTCCTGAGAGGTTGAGTATTCTGATGGAAGTATTTGCTTTTTCGGGAGCAGAATATTGAACCACTATCTTATCATTTGCCGGCACAGGATTTACCTTTACTATGATCCTGGGTTTTGTGATCACAGTATCTACCGGTTTTTTCGGGCCGGTTATTTCAAAACGATTGTTGCCGGCGCTGGCAGTATCATTGGTTACGGTAAAATGATACGCACTGTCTTCCATAAGGTTCATCCATTTGTTTGCATATTTATCGTGAAGGAGTAAACCATTTGACGGATCCAGTTTTTGTTTGGCAACGCGGATGCTGAATGTGCCCGGTTCGCTTGTTTGTATGCCAAGCGGGATCGTTGAATTATTGTTTAGCGGGCGTGCATCGATGGACAACATTCGCTGTTCCCTGCTGAGACTGTAAAAATTCACATCGCTGTTCAGGAATTTTTCCGCATCATTTTTATCGAAGCCGGTTTTTGCGCTGTCCATTTGTATGAGCACGAGCCTGTCCCAGAAGATGGTATCGGTTTCTAATCGTAATTCAATATAAGAGAGTTCATCGGATACAAAAGATAGAATACTGTCTGCAAATGGGTCGGTTGATTTGCTTTGTTCCGTAAACAACAGTTTGTTATCGCTATTTCCATTTGATCTTGCAATAAAAGCACCGAATGGGGGTAAGATATTTTTATTTCTGAATGAGAAACTGGTGTAGCCGCCCTGTTTTCCTTGCAGCGGGTTCCATAGCCAAAAATAATTGCCAATATCGGCGCCGCGGCTCACACGTGAGAGATCAATATTGGATACAAAAGGATTGGCCAGCACATGATAGTTCGAATAATCATTTTTTTGCAAAAGCATTTCCTGATCGCCAGTGTTGATGGTGCCTGTTAATTTCAGCATAACTGATCCGGGTAAATAAGTGCCATTCTTTCCGTCGCCTACAGGTGTGCCGTCCAATCCTTCACCGGGCCTTCCTCTCGTAAGTAAACGGATACCCACATATCTTTTCCATGCATTATCAGCTGAGCCATTTGTATTTGTAAAAGGGATCCAGCCTGCATCAATACCTGTAGAGTCATTTCCAAGGAATGCATCATACCTGAATGCCGAAGGTTGATTGGTGGCAGTGGTAGTAAACCCGTTGAGCGATCCGTTATCGCCTGTAATATCGAGACTGTCTTTGATCATTTGCAAACCGAGATCATTCGCAAAAGGGTTGCCTAATAAATGAAACCTTCTCTTTCCGCCGTTGAGCAGATGTTCGAGCCGTACGTTTCCCTTTACCGAAGTTCCATTGGCAGAAGCGGCTATATACGCGTTTGTTTTCAGGGTAAGATGATCATTAGTCTTTAGTGTCCCGTTGTTAAGTAATAAGGAGCCAGTAAGTATAAGATCATTAACCAATAAAACACCGGATGCATTGTTTACGATCAAATTTTGTACGATATTCTTTTCAAACAATTTTCCATTTACAATTTGTGGAATGGAGCCCGTCAATGCAATACTGCCATTTACAGCATTAATAGAATTGTTATCGGCATTGATATTCCCGCTCAATTCCAAAACACCATTAATGGATAGATGTGTATTGCCTGAAATGATAAGCTGGTTGCATCTTGCGGTATCAGTGATAAGAGGTTCATATAAAGTATTCGCAGGAACCAATATATCGCTTGTGCTGTTCGGCAAAGAATTGCCGCACCAGTTCTTTGTGTTGTTCCAGTCATTGCTATAGTTTCCGGTCCATACGCCGGTTTTTAATACGGTGATCCTTATCGTGTTTGATGTGTCACTACAGGCTCCTGATATTATTCTTCTTCTAAACCAACTATTGCTATTTAATGGTGATGGGGAATAATTTGTCTCGCCATTCACAGCTGTTGCTGTATTGAAATGTGATGAATCAATGGCCGTTGTTGTTTCCCATATATATTTATATTGACCATTACCGCCAACAGGTTCTGCTCCTGAAAGAGAAGAAACAGTTTGACCGGCGCATACAATTTGTGCAGACCCAATTATATTATTTTGCAAGGGCGGCAATATATGTAACGTGATCATCTTTTGCGATGTATTTACACCATCCGTGATCTCCGTAACAACGCTATCCATCCCGGATTGCCCGGTGTACGGTGTGTATTGTATGCCTGCAGGAATAATATTCTTGCCGGTTGAATTGGCTGAATAAACCAACAGGGAGATCTCTCCATACTTCGGTTTGTTTTTTATTTTCCAGCTCACCAGTTCTCCCGCCTCTTCATCTGTAACGGCAAATGCGTTTGCGATGGAAACTGCTGCGCTGTTGGTACAGAGTTGGATGGTATCTGTTTTGATAATGGTAAACACAGGAGACACCGCATCAATTTTAACATTGGACAGTGGCGCAATGTTTTTTAAACTTACCGACGCGATGTTCCCGGCATTATCAGTAAGAATATTGTTATTTAATAGAACCGATGATCCGATACTGATGCCGTTCTTGTCAAGATCACCATACTGAACAATATAGATAAAGAGAAGCTCATTGCTTCCCGATCCTTTAACGTACCACATATTTTTCACAGTGCTGCCAATGGTTATTTTGATGGTTGGCGTATCTTTTTTCGTATGCAGGTTAACTGGTTCAGAAAAGTTCAGGATAAAACCAAGTGTATCGCCCGCCTTATAAGTTCGATCATCAGGGACCTGTACGCTACTGATAACGGGTGCAACTGCATCCACTACAATACCTGTTGTATTGGCATTTGGC
>JAQBNJ010000440.1 GCA_028288645.1 Sediminibacterium sp. | reverse complement strand
TGCGCTACTTCGGCGATCAATAATCTCGCCGCGTTACTCCCGATATCAATGGCTGCTAACCTCACTGTTCACTATGTTTTTCTTGTACAGGTAATGATACGTCTCTATCTGCGAGCGTACCTTTTTTTTGCCCGTGGAAGGTACATAGTTGTTGGATAAATCATTGTCGAGGATCCTTGCCTTTACGTTATCTCTTAATTGAATGTGGATAATATCTTTTAATTCAGCCGCAATCTTAGGGTCCATCACCGGAATAGCGGCTTCCACGCGATGGTCAAGATTACGCACCATCCAGTCGGCGCTTGAGATGTATATTTTTTCTTTGCCCAGGTTATGGAACAACATCACACGTGCATGTTCAAGGTATTCATCCACGATGCTGATGGCTGAGACTTTTTGTTTTATTTTTTTAGGATGGGTGATCGCACAAAAAATACCCCGAACGATCATATGCACTTCAACGCCTGCTTTGGCCGCATCATTTAATTTCTGAATAAGCAAGGCATCGCTCAATGAATTTACTTTCAGGATGATCTTTGCTTCTTTCCCGGCTCTTGCATGTTTGATCTCGCGGTTGATCAATAAGTTCAGGGCGCGACGCATACCGGTTGGACAAACCATCAATGTTTTACAGGTGCGTAAATGAGCCGTGCCTGTTTTCCAGTTTTCTATATAATGAAAGATCCGGTTGATATCGGCCATAACATTCCGGTTGCCCGTAAGCAGGCAATGATCACCGTATACTTTCGAAGTTTTTTCGTTAAGGTTACCTGTGCTCACAAAACCATATTGAATGGTCTTATTGCCTTTTCTTTTTTTAATGATGCACAATTTCGCGTGTACTTTCATCTGCGGAACACCCAACAACACTTTTACACCTTCCTCCTCCAGCACATTTCTCCACTCAAGGTTTGCCTCTTCATCAAAACGGGCCTTTAATTCAAGCATCACGATCACTTCTTTACCGTTCCTTGCCGCATTCACCAATGCATTGATCACTTTTGAATTTGATGCGAGCCGGTAAGCAGTTATTTTAATAGAACGCACATCCGGGTCGATGGCCGCTTCGCGTAAAAGATCGATGATGGTATTGAAAGAATGATAAGGAAAATGCAGCATCACATCTTTTTTCGCGATCACATCTGTTACACGCATAGAACTCTGTAAAGCTGGATGGGTAAAAGGTGCGCGGCGTGTATTCTTTGTATTGAACACATCAGGAAAATCCATGAAATGCCTGAAGTTATGGATACGCCCGCCGGGTATGAGATTGCTTTTATGCCCGAGGCTTAGTTTTTTCATCAGGTATTCGAGCAGTCCCGCATCCATTTCTTTATCGTATACAAAACGCACAGGTTTTCCTTTACGGCGGTTCTTCACACCTTTCTCAATCTTTTCTACAAACGTTGTGCTTACATCATTGTCAATATCTATCTCCGCATCTTTGGTTACTTTAAAAATATGTGATTCGAAAGAGTCGTAATTGAAATAAGAAAATATATAGGGAAGATTAAACCGTATCACATCTTCCAGCAGGATGATGTGTTTTTCATTGGGCTTTGACGGTAGCTGTATAAATCTTCCTACGGCCTTCGAGGGTACTTCTATCAATGCATATTTCTGTTCATAAGCAGAATGCTCTTTGCGCATTACCACACCCAGGTAAATGCTCTTGTCGCGCAGGTAGGGTAGCAGCGGTACGCTTTCGATCATCAATGGGATGATGTTCGAACGTACTTCTTCATCAAAGAATTTTGTAACAAAAATTTTCTGTTCCCTGTTCAGGTGTTTCTCATCAACCAGGAATATTTTTTCTTTTTTCAGTTCCTTTAAAAGGCCCGCCCAGATCCGGTTGAATTCATTCTGCTGCTGCAGTACAATGGTTTGTATCTGGTCGAGAATATCCTGCGGATCTTCTTCCAGGTGCATGTTTAGTTTTATCTTCTTTGCAGAAAGTTCCACCATGCGTTTCAAAGTAGCCACGCGTACACGAAAGAATTCATCCAGGTTATTGGAGAAGATGCCGAGAAAACGTATACGTTCTTTTAATGGAACAGTCGGATCATTTGCTTCCTGCAACACCCTTGCGTTAAAACTCAGCCAGCTGATGTCTCTTTGAATGAGTAGCTTTTTGGACATAAGAGAATTGGGAAATTTTGGGATTGGGAGATTGGGAAATTGTCGTCAACATCCCTCACATCAAATATAAGAAAGCATGTTTTTCGGCAATGTTAAGTTTACTCAGGCATTCTGCATCGAAAGAAATTTCCCAATTTCCCAATCCCAAAATTCCAAAATCAGGAAAACGACGATTTGATCTGCTTAATGATCCCCGTTGTAGAAAACCCTTCCACAATGGGATTGATCACTACACGTCCACCATTGGCGATCACTTCTTTGGAACCCACGATCTGTTCAATGGTATAGTCGCCACCTTTTACCAGTACATCGGGTTGTACGGCGCTGATGAGTTCAAAAGGTGTATCCTCATCAAAGATCACGACGGCATCAATAATGGCGAGACTCGCGAGGAGCAATGCCCTGCTGTGTTCATGGTTAACGGGTCTTTCAGGCCCTTTTAATCTTTTGGTGCTGCTGTCGCTGTTCACGCCAACTATCAGATAATCCGCTTCCTGCGCGGCCTGCGATAAAGAGAAGATATGCCCTTCATGTAAGATGTCGAAACAACCGTTGGTAAACGCAACGGTCTTGTTTGTTACACGCCAGCTGGCTATCTGCGCCAGCATTTGCGGAAGTGTAAAAATTTTTTTCTCGATGGCGTTAACTGCTTTCATTTTTTTTCTGTTTGTTATAGAATGGCAACAGTATCAAACAAAGTCCGCCGATCACTAATACGATAATACATTGCGCGAACCATTGGAGCGTACCGTTTGCGATGCCAATGGCATAAGGGGTATCATTCTGTTCTAATACCTTGGCAAGCAGGAATGCATATGCACCAATCCCGCCCGGAGTAATGATCATACCGATGCTTGCGAACGCAAGACAGCTTACAGCTTCTTTAAATCCGAGCCCGGCAGTGCCGTCTGTTGCATGAAACCCGATCCATGTGCCCGCAATGTATAATGCCCAGATCGAGATCGAATAGATAACAAATGCCCATTTGTGTTTTAATTTCCTCGCGGTGATCAATCCTTCCCATACCCCCGCGATGATCTTTTTGATACTTGCGATCAGTGTCCGCCATTTTTTTGTAACGATCAGGCGAATTACATAAATAATAATTGCCAATGCGATCACCAGGATAACCACAAGCTTCGTGGTTGACATAGGTGCGGCGGGATGTGGCGCCCGCAAAGCTTTTACGTCCTGGTAGCTGCCGGTTACCACATCAAACTGTAAGATCAATGCGAGTAAAAAGATCAATCCAAGACACAGCACATCAAACACGCGTTCTGCTACAATGGTGCCGATGATCTTTTCGGCCGGTACTTTTTCATACTTCGCGAGGATGGTACATTTTAATACCTCACCTAAACGGGGTACGGCCAGGTTGGCGAGATATCCGATCATTACGGCAAAAAATGTATTGCGCAATGATGGATAATACCCCATCGGTTCCATTAATGTTTTCCAGCGCAGCGCTCTTAACAGGTGACTGGTGGAAA
>JAQBNJ010000404.1 GCA_028288645.1 Sediminibacterium sp. | reverse complement strand
CGATATTGTATTAGTAAAGATTAATAATACGTTTCATTTACATAGCCATCCGGTAATGCTCATCCTGGGAAGATGGGTTAACAGTACTTCATGTTCGAGTTCACTGCTTTTAAAGAATACGGTTTTCCTGTTATCAGGTGTGATCATTTGTAAATGACCGGCATGATGGATACATAGTTCCCCACCATCGCCCTGCTTCCAGTCAGCATTTAAATACAGGATCATGGAATATTGCCTTTTTTCGTTGTTGCGGAATTGGTCTATGTGTTTTTTATAGAAACTATCTTTCCCGTATAAAGTGTAGTGGAATTCATAACCGGTGATGCCGGTATAACAGGTGCTGTTCAGATAGCTTACAAATTGATCCATCAGGTCAAAAAAAGCGATCTCGTGCGGGTTGGTATGTTTTCGATCCAGCCAGTAGATCATATCGCTTCTGAAGAGTTTGTCCTTAACAATTATGGTTTCATTTCCCGTTCCGGCAGCATGAAACAGGTCTTCGGAAAAATGGGCCAGTAAATTTTCTTTCAGGTGAAGGGCAAGGGACTCACTTAAGAAGTTATCTGAAATACCTACCTTATTGTCTATGAAAGAGTTGATGAGTGTGTTGAAAGATGTTTCCAGGAGGGGAAGGTAATCTTATGTGGTCGTAATCGATGTTATAAAAAGTAATGCATAATTTGATTATGTATTCATAAATTATGTATATTCATGTTATGAACAAATCTACTTTGTACAAAGGCTGCCTGGAGCCGATTATTATGCGCTTATTGAAAGACAATGGCCGTATGTATGGGTACCAGCTCACGCAAATGGTAAAAGAACTTACCAAAGGGGAGTTGCAGATAACGGAAGGGGCATTGTACCCTTTATTGCACAGGCTCGAAGAACAGGGTGTGGTTGAAACAGAGATCGAAAACATCGGTAACCGGGTGCGCAAATATTATACCCTGACCAAAGCAGGAAAAAAACAAACCAATGTTTATGTTGAGGAGTTGAGAACTTTTATACAGAGCCTGAATTTAATTGTTAACCCGAAAACAGCAGGATAATGCTAACGAACGAGCAGGTAGACCTATTATTTGATTTTTGTGAAAGGCATCATGTACATCATTATGATGTGCAGTTAGAACTGGTGGATCACCTCGCAAATGCGATTGAAGAAAAAATGAATGCGGATGATCGCTTGACTTTTGAAGCAGCACTTACCAGCGTTCATGCGAGTTTTGGCGTGTTGGGTTTTGCCCCGGTAGTTTATTCCCGGGCTGGAGCTTTGTACAAGCATTACGCGAAACTGGAAAGGAAAATATTTTTCTCTTATTTTACCTGGCCCAAAGCCGCCATGACGGTTTGTCTTTTCCTGTTATTAATGCTTCCCCTTAGATTTTGTACAGGTGATCAATTGGCAATGTTTACACAAACATTTTTGATCTCACTTTTAATCCTGCAGATATATTTTTCAAAGAAAAGTCGTAAGCGAGTAAAAAAACAAAAAAAGCATTTGCTGCTTACCCAGGTCGTGTACCATGAATCCTGGTTCACTGCCTTTTTAGTAATACAATATTTTTCCCTGAACCGATACGATGTATATAATAGCACTAACCATGTAAAAGTTGTGATTGTTTACAGTGTAATGATGTTGATAAGCCTGTTGTTTTTTGTAAGCTTGCTTGGATATAGGGAAATGACCAATCAAACACATGAACTTGCCAAAAAGCTATACCCTGAAGCTTTTGAGTTCGCTGATTAAATAAAATACACAGATACTCACAAAAATACTGTGTATTCCCCGCAGGTAAAGGTCAGGCGAGGAGGTATGGTAAAAAACATTTATGATTTAAGATTCAGCCTGATCTGCAGTTCATCAAACTGTTTATCATCGATCGTGCTCGGTGCATCCAACATCACATCACGCCCACTGTTGTTTTTAGGGAACGCGATGAAGTCACGGATACTTTCACTTCCACCAAGAATAGAACACAGGCGATCAAAACCAAATGCAATACCACCGTGTGGAGGTGCGCCGTATTCAAAAGCGCCAAGCAGGAAACCGAATTTGTGTAAAGCTTCTTCATCGGTCATACCCAGTGCCGCAAACATTTTTTCCTGCAATTCCCTTTGGTAGATACGGATAGAACCACCGCCAATTTCATTGCCATTCAAAACCATATCATAGGCATTGGCCTTGATATTGGAATAAGGATGTTCTAAGTATTTATCAGCATTTTCAATCAATGGATTGTTGTTGATCATTACCGAAATATGATCCGGCTTTGGTGAAGTGAACGGATGGTGACGTGCCACCCAGCGGTTATCTTCTTCTGCATATTCAAACAACGGGAAATCCATCACCCATAGTAATTTGAATTCATCTTCTTTTCTGAAACCCAAACGCTTGCCCATTTCCAAACGTAATTCGCTTGTTGCTTTACGTGTTCTTTCTTCGCGGCCGGCCAATACTAAAACGAGATCGCCTGCTTCTGCATCGGCAGCATCAGCGATGGCTTTTAATTTATCTTCTGTAAAAAATTTATCTACGCTGCTTTTATAAGTACCGTCGGCATTGCATTTAATGTACACCATTCCCTGCATGCCTATCTGCGGACGCTTTACCCATTCCGTCAGCTCGTCAATTTGTTTGCGTGTGTATTCGCTGCAACCAGGTACTGCAATAGCCAATACGGTTTCTGCATTGTCAAACACGCTAAAGCCGCAATCTCCCGCACCGATCAATGTATTTTGTAAGTGGGCAATTTTAGCAGGGAAAGTATGCGCAGGAAATTTCAGGTTGCCGATCTTCATACCAAAGCGGATATCGGGTTTGTCGTTGCCATACATCCACATAGCTTCTTCCCATGTCATGCGCTCAACGGCTTCTGTGTAATCGATATTTTTTACATCTTTAAATATGCGTTTGATCAGGCTCTCGAACATATTCAATATGTCTTCCTGTTCCACAAACGCCATCTCGCAGTCGATCTGTGTAAATTCAGGTTGACGGTCGGCACGAAGATCCTCATCCCTGAAACATTTTACGATCTTGTAGTAACGTTCATATCCGCTCACCATCAGCAATTGCTTGAATGTTTGCGGTGATTGTGGTAATGCATAAAATTGTCCCGGATTCATTCTTGATGGCACCACAAAATCGCGAGCACCTTCGGGTGTTGATTTGATCAGGAAAGGCGTTTCAATATCCATGAAATTATTCTCATGTAAATAATTTCTTGCAGAACGGTTCACTGCATAACGCAATTCTAAATTTTTCTTTACAGCATTCCTGCGAAGGTCAAGGAAACGGTATTTCATGCGGAGATCATCGCCGCCATCGGTATCGTCCTGGATGGTGAAAGGAGGGAGGACAGATTTATTTAATATCTTAAATGACTTCACAGCTATTTCGATCTCACCTGTTGCGATATTTGCATTCTTGTTGCTGCGTTCAGAAATAATACCGGTTGCCTGCAAAACAAATTCCCTGCCTAGTGGCTGTGCATCAAGTTGTGCGTTCAATTCTTCTCCAAACAGTAACTGGGTAATACCATAACGGTCGCGCAGATCCACGAAAGTGATGGCGCCGAATTTTCTTACTGTTTGAACCCATCCCGCCAGGGTGGTTTCTTTACTTACATCACTGATCCTTAATTCTCCACAGGTGTGCGAACGATACATACGATTTCTGATTTCTAATTCTGAGTTTAGATTTGTCAGGTCAATTACTAATTATTAACTACTAATTATTAATTATTCCGGACGGCAAATATAGCCGAAATGCTGTAAGCTGCCGGATTTGGCGCATTTGGTCCGCAAAAATGCGGGCAGATTGTGAATTTGATAGCATCTTTGCGCTCATGACCAATGCCACTGTAACGCCCAGGGCCAATCGTGCCGCTGTTGCTGCATTCTTTTTTATTGTTGGCTTGAGTTTCGCCAGTTGGGCCAGCCGCATACCCGATATCAAAGCAAAACTGCATTTGAATGATGCGGCTTTGGGCGGGCTTTTATTCGCTTTACCGGTAGGATCGATGGTTTGCCTGCCTTTTGCCGGATGGCTGGTAGCAAAATATGGAAGCAAAAAGATAGTTACGATCGCTACCATCTGTTACCCGATCGCGTTACTCGCCATCGGACTGGCAAATTCGGTCTGGGAACTGGTGCCGATCGTGTTCGCGTTTGGCTTTCTGGGAAATCTTTGTAATATATCCATCAATACTCAGGCTGTTGGCGTTGAGTCTTTATACGGACGTTCCATCATGGCTTCTTTTCATGGACTATGGAGTTTGGCCGGGTTTTGTGGCGCGGCTATCGGAACGTTTATGATCTCGAAAAGTGTAGCACCCTTCTGGCATTTTCTTGTGATCTGTGTAGCACTTGTTGCCCTGGTAATCGTCAGCCAGCGTTTTGCATTGGCAAAAGACGCCACCCACCCCGACCAACAGCTTTTTGCCAAGCCGGATAAAATGTTGTTGATGTTAGGGCTGATCGCATTCAGTTGCATGGTTTGTGAAGGAACCATGTTCGATTGGAGCGGCGTTTATTTTCAAAAAGTAGTAGAAGCTCCTGTGGAATTTACCACGCTGGGTTATGTTGCTTTTATGGGAACCATGGCCGGTGGAAGATTTGTGGGCGACAGGGTAGTAACCCGTTTTGGGAAACAGAAAGTATTGCAGGGAAGCGGGATCACCATTACCACCGGATTATTGATCGCTGTGATCTTCCCGCATATTGTTACGGCAACGATTGGTTTTTTATTAGTCGGTATTGGCGTTTCATCTGTTGTTCCTTTGGTGTATAGCGCTGCGGGGAAATCAAAAAAATTATCTCCAGGCGTGGCATTAACTGCAGTTACTTCTATCGGATTTCTTGGGTTTCTTCTTGGCCCACCCATCATTGGGTTTATTGCGCAGGCATTTAGTTTGCGTTGGTCGTTTACACTTATTGCATTGCTTGGGTTTTGTACAACCATTCTTGCGTCTTTAATAGATTGGGATTGATCTTGTTATACTACCTGCGTTGTATTGATGAAAGAATGAAATTTCTTTTTGTTTAAGTAGGCGTACTGTTTTTTCGGCAGATTCAACTTCATGATTTAAAGCTGGAACGCAATGCCCGCAAAGATTACGCAAGGGACGCAAGAAAAACTCTCGCGTTCTTTGCGTGATCTTCGCGCACTTTGCGTTCCAGCTTTTTCTTTCTGTTAAATATTCTCTAAAAGCTCCCTCTTTTTTCCTCCAACGAATTTCTGGTAGAAGAATTGAATATGTGTGTGTGAACCTTAAAAAGAATTGTATGAAAAAAGTTTTACGCTACATTCCTTTACTATTGATCGTGCTGTTTGCACAGAGTTGTATAAAAACAACCGTTGTTCCCAATGATGCACCTGTTACGGGATCATGGGTATTGACTGAAACGAAACAAACTACCGGTAACGGCTGGTATTATTTTAATTCAGGGCTCGAAGCAGGTGTTTTTGATTTTTACAATGATGGCGCTGCACAATATGATGATGGCCACACCGTAATGACCGGTAACTGGAGCCTCCGCACGATCTCTTCCGGCTACTATGACGAGTACGGAAATTATTACAGCGACCTCCACGATTCATTTGAAATCCATATCTACGACAGCTACACCCATAGCTCAGCCGACCTGTATTTTGATGATGTGCGTTTTACGGGGAATAAAATTATTGCTACGAATTATTATGGTGGGGTGATTTCGAAGTATGTGTTTGCAAGGTATTGATAGGGCAGGTATTAGGTATTAGGTATTAGCTTTTAGGTATTAGCTGTTCAATGCTAATACCTAACTCCTAATGCCTAACTCCCTATAAGATGCGGTACAAACCTGCTCCTGTTATCCGTTACCAAAGTATCCGCTTCACGAATGCCCATGCCTGCTGGTTCCTGGCCAATGACCCAGCTGCCGATGACGGGATAATGATCTGAGAAATTGGGGAGCGTGAACAGATCCTGGTAAATAAATCCTTCGGCCCCGTATTCGCCGCTTGTTTTTTGCAGCGAAATATTTTTCATCACCATATCAATGTTTGCGCCTTCCCTTGAAAGGATGGGTTTCTTTACATAGTTGGTGAGCTTGCCTTCTTCAAAATAAGCAGGCAATAAATAGGGACAGTCAGGATACAGTTCCCATAGTATCGGTAATATCGCTTTATTGGATAAGATCATTTTCCATGCAGGTTCTATCCATAGTGCGCGGTTAGTGTCTTCTAAAATATTTTTACCGAACGCATCTTTCAGCAACCATTCCCATGGATATAGTTTGAAAATGTTTTTGATAGGCTGTCCTTCCAGGTCAACAAACTGTTTATTATCTGCATCCCATCCTAAATCATCAATAAAAACAAGTTTGGTGTCAAGCCCGGCCTGTATCGCGCAATCGCGCATATATTCAATATTGGTAAGATCTTCCAGCGTTTCTTTCAAACAGGAAAAATGTAATACACCGGGATTAAGATAGGTTTTGAGGTATTTCCAGTAGGCGATCAGTTTTTCATGTACGCTGTTGAACTGGTCCTTGTTCTTATCAAAATCCTGCAGCCAGAACCATTGCACAATGCCAGCTTCGTATAGGCTGGTGGGCGTATCTGCATTGAATTCAAGCATTTTTAATTCACCGTTCTTATAGCAAAGATCAAAGCGTCCATAGATAGCAGGATGATCCTCCGTCCAGCTTTTTTCTATCTGGGGAATGATCCAGTCGGGGATGCCGAATTTGCTGTACAGGTTATTATCCATCACATGCTGCACGGCACCGAGACAAAGATCCCAAAGTTCAATAGTAGCTTTTTCAATGAACAGTATTTCACTCATCTCCATTTCATAATACACACTCTCATCCCAATAAGGAATATTGGTTGTATGAAAACCAAAGCCTAGTTTTTCAACTTCTTTCTGCCAATTATTGCGTGGTACAATTGTAATTCGTTTCATCTTTTTTCTTTTACTTCATTCTTTAATAGTCATTGTTTGAAGCCGGATTTGTGTCCTCACAAATCCATTCCTTTCGTATTAACAGCAAATGTGAGGACACATTTGCGGCCTCGCACTTCTTCATTTCCCGCATATGCGGGACTCAATATTCAATATTCATCAGCTCCCCACACTATATCCCCCTCTTCCAAACCCACCCCTTGTTACAGCTCCTTTAAACCCGTTACTTCCAATATTCGACATCGGGCTGATGGCGCCTGAATAATATCCTGCACGGCTATACACGCCATTATTATAATTACCATAAGGCCTGAAAGCGTAGTACCATAGCAAAGCAGTACCTACTCCCATACCACTGTGATGGTGGACACGGGTATACGGAGCGGTGGTATCACTTCTCACATGCACTTTGCTGCTTTCTTCCCAGTCTGATTCCGGTTTCGACTGGTTGCATGATGCAAGTGCAGCAGTGATCAGAACCAGTTCTATACATTTCGATTTTTTCATTTGTCAGTTCTTTTTCTTTACGGTGATGAAGATCTCGTAATCTTTTTTCACGCGCACTGTCT
>JAQBNJ010000398.1 GCA_028288645.1 Sediminibacterium sp. | reverse complement strand
AAAATCCGGTCTGCGTGCATGA
Source organism: Sediminibacterium sp. (assembly GCA_028288645.1). Classification (GTDB taxonomy): domain Bacteria; phylum Bacteroidota; class Bacteroidia; order Chitinophagales; family Chitinophagaceae; genus Sediminibacterium. The sequence continues at coordinate 4,631 of JAQBNJ010000398.1, read as the reverse complement.
TGGTTGAGAGGCGGTGGGCGATCAGAATGGTCATCCGTTGGCGTTCATCAGAAATCTCACGGATGGTATCTGTAATTTCCTCTTCGGTAAGTGAATCCAAAGCGGACGTTGCTTCATCGAAAATCAATAAACGCGGTTGACGGAGCAATGCCCTTGCGATTGACAGCCTTTGTTTTTCGCCACCGGATAGTTTCATACCGTTTTCTCCAAGCAGTGTGTCAAGCCCATGAGACGCCTTTGCAACAAGCCCTGTGGCAGCAGCTTTCTGTAATGCCACTGCGATTTCATCCGCACTTGCTGCAGGTCTCACAAAAAGAAGGTTGTCCCGGATGGTGCCAGCATACAGTTGCGTATCCTGCGTAACAAAACCAATCTGCCTGCGCAGTGGGTTATACTGTACCTGGGTAGACGGAATATCATTGAAATAAATATCACCGCTAACAGGTGTATAAAGACCCACCAGCAGTTTTACCAATGTAGATTTACCTGAACCGGATGGACCGGCAAATGCAATAGTCTGTCCCTTTTCCAGATTAAAAGAGATATCATCAATGGCATTGTAACCGGCGGTCTGGTGCCTGAATACAACATGATCGAAACGTAAGTGAGTGAGAGGTTCCAGTTCAATGGCGTTCTCCTGCCGTCTTTCGATAGGTTGGTGCATCAGGCGGTCAAATATTTTTAATGATGTATCCGCCTCCCTGTGTAGAACGATCAGGTTTCCCAATTCCTGCAAAGGGTTAAAAATAGCAGTTGATATGAACTGCATAGCGATCAGTTCACCGGTAGAAAGAACGTTGCGGAATATCAGCCACAGCAGGATAAATAAAATGGATTGCTTCAGAATGCTCATCATCGCACCTTGCAGGAAAGATAGCACGCTGACTTTACGGGCCTTCGCCATTTCCAAATCATAAATGTTTTGCGTTAAAGAATTGAGGCGCCTGATTTCAGGGAAGGTGAGCCCTAAACTTTTTACCAGTTCTATATTACGCAGGCTTTCTGTTATCACGCCCGCTTGCTTATCAGTTTGCCTGTTGATCGAACGTTGAATCGTTTTGATCCGTTTCGATACAAGGCCCGTTAGGGAACCCAGCACGAGCACTCCGATAAAGAAAACAGGGACCAGCAGCCAGTTGCGGCTCAGGCTATACCAGATCAGGAATACGACTCCAACAAGTGAAGTAAACAGCACATTGATAAATGCATTGATGAATCGCTCTGCATCAGTCTTAACCTTTTGAAGTACCGACAGGGTGGTGCCACTCCTGCTTTCTTCAAAAGCCTGGAATGAAAGACGCAGGGTCTGTTTCAATCCGTCGTTAAACACCTGCATACCAAATTTTGCAACAGCTTTGCGGAGCAGGAATTCCTGCGCTGATTTACACAGGCGTGCAACCAATGCGATACCCAGCGCAAGCAACAACCAACCCACGATTCCTTCTGTCATGCTTTTGTTAAGCGAAGTATGCAGCGTACCTGTAAATCGGTCAATGATGTTACCAAAGATCACAGGATCCAACAAAGTTAAAAATTGGGCAATTCCTGCAAGTAAAAGCGAGATGAGTATCAGTGGCCGGTGGGGACGAAGGTATTTCCAAAGGATCTGCATGTCTGCGAAAGCACAATAATTGTTCCCTTGAATTTTTTATTTGAGCAGTACGTCGAGGTCCTTGAACGAAAGGGGTTTGGTTAGCCGCATGAATGTATCTTCCTTATTCGGGGTTCCTTCCGTTTCGCCTCCTGTGATGAGCGTAATAGCAAGTTGGGGAAAGAGGCCACGGATCAGGCCAGCATACTTCCAGCCGGGACCGTCTGGGAGATGATTATCCAGTAAGAGATAATCGGGTATCCCCAGCCTCAGTATATCGATCCCTTCAGTAAGTGTGTGTGCGAAATCAACCTGGAACCCCTTTTTTCGTAAGTAGTTAGCGAGAAGCATGCATTCATCTACTTCGTCGTCAATGATCATTATGGAACGTTGCATGCTCTATTACTTTAAAACCTGTGCCACCGGCGGTTTACAGGTAAAGTAGATCCATCAATTTATATTCTTACAAAACCTGAGTGTGTTGCCATCCGCATACCTGACGTAAAATTCTCTCCTGCCCCAGGTCTGGTCAACCGAGTCTTGCTGCACAAGTGAACCCGGTCAGTCGGTGTTCAGTCCTCCGCTTTTGTATTTGGCGAATAGGCTGTCAACATCATCGAGATACACATAGATCACCCACTCAAGCATTTTGTCTTTGATGGCTTGTATCAGTTCCTTATCGAACATAGTTAAAGGATTTTGATCAGTCCGGATATTCTTCAGAACCCTGCACCCAGATAAATGATTGCAGGTCGATATAGTCTTTTGGTTGGTAGTCACGCGTATCCGCCCGGACAGTTTCGGCAAACGCAAGCAGGCTCTCGTATGTCTGCCAGTTGGGCCCCGAACGGTAATCAAATTCAAACCCGTATTTTTTCGCAGCCGCCTGTGTCACCTTGGGCTTGAGGAAAATATGCTCCATTGGATTGGCGATAAAACCAAACACAGTGTGCAACGGCCAGGTGACTACGCGCGTCTGCTTTCTTGGTAAAGCTTCCAGCACTTTGGTAAAAGCAATGAATCGTTCTTCCAGCCGCTGCTCACCATAAACATAATTATACAATCCTACAGCAAAAGCCCTTGCTCCCGCTTCCGTTTTCACTGCATCACGCAACGCCATTTTTTCAAAAGAGAAAAGCAGGTTGGTTTTAGACTCGATCCTTACTGCGGTATGTGCAATTTCGGAGTATCGCTTATCCGACAAAAGCTGTTGATATAACCGTGTATTAAGCTGTTGCTCCCACAACAGATGCGCCTGCCATTTATAGTCCCGTTCCCAGGCTTCGTATTTTTTATCACGGTATCCTTTGCGGAAATAATACAGGAATTTTTTAAGCGCCTTGCGCCGCATCCTATGCACCGCCACGTCAGCTATACCCCCGCGCACCGCCTTCTGAATTGTCTGCAGCATTTTCATACACACTTTTTGTGGAACCTATAAAAATTCAATGCCAGCTGGCACAGATTTTTTCTGCATGATTGCTTAAAACTAATGGATCATTAATTGACACGTTTATGAGTAACAACAGGGGAACACTTCAAAAAAACATCGATACCATACTGGCATTGGAAAAAAAGTCTGCCCGGCGTTTGTCCGCTGTTGAACACATCGCAGACAGAGTTACTGCTTATGCGGGCAGCACCCCCTGTATCATTTTGCATTTGCTGTGGTTTGGTGCCTGGATAATAATTAACAGTGGCCTGGTTCCGAGCATCAAACCCTTTGACCGTTTTCCTTTTAGTTTTTTAACGCTCGTAGTATCACTCGAAGCGATTTTTCTCACCCTGCTCGTATTAATGAGCCAGAACCGGATGACCAAAGAAGCGGACAAGCGCGCCCAGCTTGACCTGCAGATCAACATGCTCGATGAGCAGGAGACAACACTGATCTTAAGGATGGTGCAAAAAATCGCGGCGCATTTAGGGATCGAAGAGGAACTTGATGAAACCGTTAGAGATCTTTCGGAAGAAACCGATGTGGAACATGTTGCAAAATCTTTGGATGAAAAAGCAGGCGTAAATAATTAGGGTATGAAAATAGCCTTGCGTCATTTCAGTTTGATGATTGCTATTTCAGCTATCTGCTCCTGTCAAAGTATTAAACAATCCTCCAAGTATGGCCTCACCGAAGGCTATTATACCGGCTACGCTAAGGGCCAACCGAAAATGCCGATATATGTTTTTCCCGATGAGGATTCTATTAAAGTTTACCGTAGTGAAAACATAATGGCCCGCGTTGATTCGGGCCGCTCGCTGTACCGGGCTTTCCCTGCGGGCATTACATCACCAGGCGAAAACAATTATTATTTCAAACAACAGACACTTGATTTTGATGTGTTGTCAATTCTTTTAAAATACAGGCCGGCCATTGCCGGTTTTCCTAACCAGTTAAATACATCAATATTAAATGGTGCACTGTTTCTTGGCTACCGAACCGACAGGTATAAACTATCCTATCAACGGACTGCTTTCAACCTGCACAAAAGAACAGTAAACCATTATGGATTCAGTTACGGAGTGTTTACAGGATTAGGTGCTTCGAGGATAGATCCCTTTGTGACAAAAGGCGCTCTGAATATTGAATACGACGGCGTGGTAAATCCTTCCGGTGTGGCTGCGATCATCGGGGTTGATAAATTAACCTTTGGGCTGACACTGGGCATCGATCATTTACTGGACAAGAATCATGCGGTATGGATCTACCAGGGCAAACCCTGGATAGGTCTCAGTGTGGGTCTCAATTTGAACTAAGTGTTGGCATAACTATTTTATTACCTTCATAAACTTTACATCATGGCAACGGCAAAAAAAGTGACCCCAAAGAAAAAAGATGAATCGATCACTGAAAAGATCGGCCACGTTATTACAGACGTAACAGAAACGGTTGTAGAAACCTATAACAAGATCGTACATCCTTCTGCAAAGAAAACGGCACCGAAACATACATCCGGTCCCAGGAAAACGGCTGCAGCCAAAGCCGTAAGCGCGGAAAAAGCAGCGAAGAAATAATTGTCCCGGTTCGCTAATCCCTCCACTTTGT
>JAQBNJ010000388.1 GCA_028288645.1 Sediminibacterium sp. | reverse complement strand
GAACAATGTGTTACAACTATGTGTTTCTACTGTGGTTCAAAAAATAAAGTGAGCAACCAAATTGCGAAAATTTGAAATGTACTTCCAAAAAAAATGACGACCAAAAAACAGGCGATCATTTACTGTTCTCTAGTCTTGCTTCCAAAGATATCCCTGTACCTGAGCAATTCCTTCCGGCTTCCTACTTTCAGTTTGGCATACAGGTTATTCACATGCGTCTTAACCGTGCTCACTTCAATGCTAAGCTCCTGTGCGATCTCTTTATTGGTTCTCCCATCTAAGATGAGACTTGCAATATTTGTTTCACGCTGGCTCAACGATTGCCTGAGTGCAAGCGTTCTTCTTTTTTTATATGCTCCATAGCCAAACCAGCCCGCCACAAGCACAACTGCCAACAGAAACACAATAAAGAACAGGTCATTGTCGCTGCTCTTATATTCCGCAAATATCCTGCTGCCATATGGATTGTTTTTCTGGTAATGATCCAATGCTTTGCTGATACTGTTCTTCTGTTTTCTATTCAATCCAAAAGATGAATAAGCCGCAAACAAACCAACCAACTCAGAGCGCGCATTTTCTGCCGTACTTACCAACTGGTTCTTTAGCGAATCCCTGTTACCACTGGTATGTATAGCGATCAATATCGAACTCAATTCCAGGTTCGCTCCATCTCCGCTTATGTTTCCCTGTTCAATTTTTTTGCTGTGTTCAGCCCCTTTAAAATAAATGTGCGATGAATCCCTTGCAATAAAAAAAACATGGTTCTCATACTCGCTTCCAATGATCAGTGTTGAAACAGGATCGTTCTTCCTGATAATATGCATACGGTACAGTACTTCTTCTTTTGCCGCGGGAAATGATACCTGGAAAAACCCACTGGTGTCGATAGTCCCCTCGGCAACAATAAGTTTATCGGAAGCCGTAAACATGGTATTGAAATCGGTGATCCGGCAGATATATATCTTTTTTACCCAACCTGTATCCAGTTTGAGATACCCCGATAAAACTGCCTGCTGACCGCTCGCAAAAAATACGAAGAGCACAGCAAAAATGAATGGGAAGTAGGTCTTTTTTTGCACAGGAGATCAATATCTGATTTTATAAGTACTATTCCCCGTGCCCTTGTTGACTTTTATCTCCAGCTTCCATGAACCGGGGATCGGTTGTTTGATTTCATGTGTTAACTGTCCGTTGCCGGGTGTACCATCGCTGCCTGCGCTGATCTGGAAACCCGTTTCACGCTTGCCTTCGGGATCTATGATCACAAACGACATGTCGCCTTTAGACAACTTACTTTTTGCTGAAATACTGATTCTTTCTACGCCGCTTTCAACTTTAAATGTATTGGTTCTGCTGGAATCGCAATTCGTAAAGGTCATTGAAATGTCCATGGTATTAGTGGCCTCGTGGGGCCTGATGAATGCCTTTTTATTTGAAACGCCATCCTGGCTATACCCATAAAGGATGCCGGTTATAAACAAGAGACTGAGAATTAACTTTTTCATGTTTTTTATTTTTTTGTAAAACTCAACCGATTCACCCCGATTTGCAAATTTGCGGGGGTGGAATGAGGGTGGAGAAACCGATGGATAAAGGTTTTTCTGCAACTTATGGAAATTAAGCTATTGGCTGTTAGGCATTAGCAGTTAGCTTTTAGCTGAGGGTAGTTCACTAACCCAGTTTTCTGCTTGCGGCAAAGGGCTAATGCCTAAATCCTAACAGCTTTAATCGTATTTTTATCCAGAATGGAAAACTTTCAGATCATCATTTTTTTACTGGCCGTGCTGATCAGTTTATCAGCGATGGGCGAACGCGTCAAGATCCCGCAGCCGATACTATTGGTAGTGGCCGGGCTCCTGATCGGCTTCATCCCTTTTCTTCCTGACCTGGCGCTTGACCCGAATATCATTTTCCTGATCTTTCTTCCTCCATTGTTATTTGATGCAGCGGCGCAAACATCCTGGCATGATTTCAAAGCCGATATCCGGCCCATTTCTGCGCTGGCGGTGAGCCTTGTATTTTTCACCACCGTGGCCGTGGCAGTAACCGCGCATTACCTGGTACCACATTTCGGGTGGCCGCTCGCATTTTTATTAGGCGCCATCATCTCCCCTACGGATGCAGTAGCAGCAAGTGGTATCATTAAAGGACTGAATCTTAACAGGCGTGTGATGACCATCCTCGAAGGAGAAAGCCTTGTAAACGATGCATCGGCATTGATCGCTTACAGGCATGCATTGACCGCCGTACTCACAGGCAATTTTATTTTCTGGCAAGTTGGACTACAGTTTTTACTTGTTGCCTCCGGCGGTATTTTAGTAGGTATTGTGGTAGGATACATATTGGTATTCGTGCACAAACAGATCACGAATAATGCGTTGGTAGAAACGGGTATGAGTTTGCTTACCCCTTATCTCGCTTATATAGCTGCGGAAGAGATTCATGTGTCAGGCATCTTATCTGTAGTAACCGCGGGTCTGATCATTTCCTGGCGCTCACCTGAAATATTTTCTTATCAAACACGGATGCGTACACGGGTAATATGGGATACGATCGTTTTTATGCTGAATGGTTTTGTTTTCATTTTGATTGGATTGCAACTGC
>JAQBNJ010000383.1 GCA_028288645.1 Sediminibacterium sp. | reverse complement strand
GGTTACCGTTCTTTGTTCGATCATAGTGATACCATTTCTTTCCAGTATTTCCCCCGTAATGATGTTTTATTACAACCCATTGCGCCCAATGAGGATGTGGCACGTTTAGTTCGTTTTTCACAACAATTTTATACTGTTGAAAAATACAAGGATACGCTTGTGTTCAATGATCTCCGTTTTGGCCAGGAAACAGGCTGGTACGATCCGCATGGAAAATTTGCTTTTCATTATTACCTGCAGCATTCGGATGATAATGCATTGGTTGTACAACGCGGCCGGTTTGCCGGGTGGAACGGCATAACAACCCGTGCTTTTATCAAAAGGATCAAAGGGAATTAATGCAGGCTGTTGCGTTTGTAATAAAATGTAACGAGATACAGCAACAGGCGCAACCCCTGGTAAGATGCCCAGCGGATAAATTGTTTGAAGATATTCTTTGTCTTAAGATGTGTTTCGGTAGTGATGAGTATCGACTCATTTTGCATGATATCTTGCAGCGTATGTTCCATTTCCTGTGCAAAAGCGGCACTGCGTACATCCACATTCATTTCAATACTTGTATAGGCGCTCAGGTTATTGATATTATATGAACCCAGCGTAACCCATTTTTTGTCGCATACTGCGGCTTTTGCATGCAGTACGGCTGCCTCGTATTCATAAACCTGTATATTCTTTCGCAGCAGCCAGTCGTAGAGCCATCGTTCTGCATTTTTAGAGATCATCACATCCGACTTGCCCGCCACGATCACACTGATCTTCACGCCGCGTTTTGCCGCCCTGCTCAACAGGTTGCGGATCGGTTTCCCGGGCAGAAAATAACTGCACAGGATCGTAATATGTGATTCTGCTTTTCGCAGCATTTCTGTATAAGATGCCGAGATCTGGTTCTTGCCATGCAGCCAGTCGTTTCTCCTGACCCTGATCTCGGTTGCTTCCTGTTCTGTAAAATCAAATACGCGTTTGGTTTCGCAGTTAATGTGTTGCCGTGTAACATGAAACCCGTTCCATGTTTTGGAACAGAGTATGCAAAGATCCTTAACCACTTCACCCTCCATAAACAAAGCGAGATCGAGCCAGGCAGGAACACCAGGCATATCATTGTAACGATTGGAAATATTCTTACTGCCTGTAATGGCGAACTCCGCATCAACCGTCAATATTTTGTGATGCATCCGCCTGCCAAAATAGAAATGACGGCTTTTTAATAAGGGTTCAAAAAAACGAAACTGCACGCCGGAATTTTCAAGGTCGGCGATAAAGCTTTTTGACAATGCCTGTGAAGCATAACCGTCAACCAGCAAATACACTTTTACATTTCTTTTGGCAGCTGCTTTTAATGCGTTGGCTACTTCGCGGCCGGTTTCATCCTCCTCGTAAATATAGGTTTGAAGGTGAATGCTTTCAGTGGCCTTGTTGATGAGTGATAGTGTCAACTCAAAATACTCTTTACCGCCACGGATCAACCGGACCTTGTTTTGTTTTGAATATTCCCGTGACAGTCTTCTTTTCCTGAAATGCATCGGCCGGTAATTATATAGAGTATTTACTGTATTTAACAGGTAGCTGGTACAAAGTACATAAAAAGTATACCCGTTGGACGGGTATCGTGTTTTGCCTACAATTGTTCGGAAGATTAAATTACTACGCACGCGGAGCAGGAAGCCCTAGAGAGTGATGCCTATTTTGCCACGCTCTTTAGAGTGTGGAATAAGGTGATGTAGATTCTCTTTCCGGGACTTCCAGTCCCGAGTGTCACGGCCGCACAACCCGTTCCTGGTCTTCAGAACACCTGGTAGTGTATTGACAAAGAAAGACGGTTCGCTCCATACCCACTGCGGTCTTTTAAAAAAAATATTTGTTGTGAAAAAACTTATCCTCTATTTTTGATTTACGGGCGGTGTTCTATCCGCTTTGATCATACATTTCTGTCAAATTCCTTACACGATCACATGTTACCGTTGTGCGGCTAAAAAAATCCGCAGATCGCTGTATTTAATTATTTATTCAATCAATAAACTGCCTATGGAAAAACATATCTTATTAATTGATGATGATCCCGACGAGTTGGAAATCTTTGTTGATGCACTCCGCACAAAAGGGCTGGAGGTCAAATGCAGTGCTGCCCTCAACGCTAAAGAGGCTTTTAAATTTCTCGAGCGGATGGTACCTGACTATATTCTGCTCGACTACAAGATGCCAAAGATCAACGGCCTTGAATGTTTGGTGGACATAAAGGCTACGAAACAGCTTGCGCACATACCTGTGATCATGTACTCATCCACCATGGATGAAGATGATATTGAAACAGCCATGATATTGGGCGCAAAAGGCTTCATAAAAAAGCCTTTTGATATGCGCACACTCGCTATCTTACTCAAACCTTTTCTTTGAGCTTTTGAAAAATATATTCCACCGGTTTTTACATGATTGTTTATTATCTTTGATGTAACCGCTTAAGTGCTGGAATTACTACATACATTCTGCGATCACCTGGCACCGGCGGTGTCTCTATACACCTGACATTTCGAACTAACACCGACTACCGTTATTATTACCTGTTACGCGTGAACGTATGTATTGGCCTTACTTAAAGTGGCGTTGATTTTATGGAAAAACTAACTGGTTTCCCGGGACAATACCTGCCCCAAACTATTCTCGATGCCTTCAGCAGCGGTATTCATGTATTCACCGCGTTGCGTGATAAGAATGATAAGATCATTGATTTTGAGCTTGTCATGATGAGTAAAAATAGTGCGGCCTTTAAGGGCCGTACCGGTGTGGTAGGAAAAAAATTATTGGAAAGCCTTCCGGAGTATGTTGATTTGATGGATGGTTTTATGGAAGTAATGCTTACCGGCGTTACAAAAAGTTATGAAAAGCGCCAGGAATCTGATAAAGGCACCGGCTGGTTCCTTGTTACGGATTCTAAATTTGGTGATGGGTTCATCAATGTATGGGAAGATATTACGGAGCACAAACAGGCCGAAGAAAAGATCAAGGAACTCAACCGCACACTGCAGATCAATAACCGCGAACTGGCTTCACTAAACTCAGAATTAAAAACCTTTAATTCCATTGCAGCCACTGATTATACAGATACACTAAAGAAACTGTACACCAATCTTGAATTCATTATCACCAATGATGCAAAGAACCTGTCCGACGAAGGAAAGGCTAATGTAAGACGCGCACAGTCCGCTATCCAGAAAATGAAATTGCTTACGGAGGACATTGTTTCCTATTCAAGCATACATACCAAAAATAACGAACTGCAGGTGGTTGATCTTGTAGCCATGCTGCAAAGCATTAAAGAAGATATGACACGGGTTTGGCCAGGCATAGAAATAAAGATCGATTGTGACGATGACATGCCGGCGATACAGGGTTATCCTTTCCTGTTGACCGTTCTTTTTAATCACCTGATAGACAATGCCATTAAGTTCCGGAAGGAGAACAGCCATCCTGTAATACGGATCCGTTGTGTAGAAAAAGATTTTCTTGCAACCGGTTACCCGGCAGCTATTCCCGGAACCCGCTATAATCATTTTTCCATTGAAGACGATGGCATTGGTTTCGATCATGAGCATGCTGAAGAGATCTTCACCATATTTTGCCGCCTTCACCCTAAGGGAACTTATAAGGGTTCAGGTATCGGCCTTGCCATTTGCCGGAAGATAATG
>JAQBNJ010000377.1 GCA_028288645.1 Sediminibacterium sp. | reverse complement strand
AGATCTTTCCCGTAACGATCAACATCGCATCACGATTCAGTCCGCCGAAGTTTGGATTAAAATCTTTCGAGTTCCACTGATAAGCAGTGCCCGTTGCTTCTTCTTTATAACCAGGGTTGTTATCTACCTGCACTGCCAGCACATTATCCTCGCCTGCGGGTTTAAGAAATTGGGTTATGTCAAAACCCACTGCTGTAATGCCATTCTCAGATTTACCTATCGGTTTCCCATTGAGAAAAAAACGGCCCGCCTGCCGCATGCCATCGAATTGAAGAAATATTTTCTGCCCTTTTGTGTTTGCAGGAACGGTAAAATGTTTACGGTACCACCCAATACCAAACATTTTTTCGCTCTGGTCTCCACCACCATGACTGATGAATGCACGATAGGTATCCGTATCGTTCCATGTGTGCGGCAAACTTACTGCTGACCATTTTGAATCATCAAATCCCTGCTGGTCAGCGCCTGTTGTATCACCGAATGAAAATTTCCATCCCGGGTTGAAATTATAGGTTGTGCGTGGTGAAGCAGGTGGTTGAAACAAAAATGTATCCGCCTTGTCTTTTGTTTTATCAAATGCAAACGCGCTCAATATCAACAACGCTGCGATTAGTTTCCTTCTCATATTATACTTTATCAATTCTTCGATTTTAACTGTAGTGAACTATCATTGATTTCAAAAGAAAAATTATGTAGCAGGTTAAGGATCTCTGCGCCTGCTAATAATACGGGGCCATATCCATGCGCCGCATATATATTCACCGGCCGATAATAATAAAAAGCGGGATCGAACGCCATACCTGTGCCAACACAGGTACCTTCTACCTGGCCCTTGTCGTTTACTTTAGTTGCTACTGCGTTCCATGCGAGCATGCATACAGGCGAATAGGCTTTTGCATCTATCCATCCTTTGTTGATAGCCCTCGCGATACAGTAGGCATAGATAGCTGTGGCCGATGTTTCCATGTAAGAATCTGTTCTATCTACCAACTGGTGCCAGAATCCTTCACCGGATTGATAAGATGCAATGCCCTTTATCTGCGCCTGCAATTGTTCTATTACCTGTTTTCTTTTGGGATGGGTTTCGGGCAGTACATCCAGCAGTTCTGTCATCGCCATCATGGCCCAACCATTGGCGCGTGCCCAATGAAATTCCGGATGTACTGTCATCTCTTCCACCCATCCATGCATGTAAACGCCTAAGTTTTTATTGAACATTCTTTCTGAATATTGCAGCACCTGTTTTACAGCATCATTGAAATATTTCTGATCGCCGGTAAGCTTTCCCATTTGTGCCAATGCAGGTATACCCATGAACATATCATCCAACCAAAGTGTATTTTTCTGCGGGCGGTTTCTTGCAAGGGTTCCATCTTTAAAGCGAAATTCTTTGTTGGCTATATAATCTACCAGGTGATCGATAAGGGGCCTCAAATTTGAATGGCCATTCACCCTCAATGTTTTGATCATTGCTGCGCATACTGCTCCACCATCATCCAATGCATGCGGTGCTACAGGTTGTCGTAAAGGATTGGAATTTTTCGGATACTGCTGGTATAATTTTGTGAATGCGGGCCAGGCATCCGCAAGAAAATGCAAACGCTCTTTTGTATAATGTGTATAGGCTGTATCGCCTGTGGCTTCTCCTGCCGATAACATTCCCGCATAGGTCACACCCCACTCATAACTGGTCAACCGGAAATCAGCCGTTTTGAAAACAGTATTGGTATCTATTTTAGAAAGATCGGTGATGACTGATTGTGTCCGTTTATCAATAAACTGTGCAGGTGTAACGGCATCGAGATAGTTGAATACTTTTTTCAAAACCTTCTTTACATTATCTACAGAAGGAGCACCATAAGGAACCTTATATTCGGGTTGCAACAAATGCAAGGGGGTGGTTACATCATTGCCTTTTACCTGTGCCTTAGAACAATAACCAATGCATACGAGTGCCGAAATAAATAATATTTTCATTTATGATTTTTTGATTTCAACTGCATAAATATTTTCTGTTCCTTCAAAATTGGCGCGGAAGATGATCCATTTTCCATCGGGACTAAAATGAACATTGGGTTCGAGTTTGTATTGGTGGTGTTTCATGTTCACCAATTTCTCCGCTTGCAGCTGGTCGCCTTTAACTGTAAAGAAATTGATCCATTGTCCATCTTTCGCTTTAGCAACTGCGCCTGGATCGCCGCCATCACCGGCAAATGTTTTCTCATCTTCGGAACTGGTGTAATGTACCGACCAGTCATTTCTCTCTACTTTATATTTTACTTCTCCGCCTGTTTCAACATCGGACCCTGCTACAAAAAAAGTTTCGCCTCTTGGTTGTTGCAGATCGAACCATATTCTTTTTCCACTCGCGCCGATCCATTCATGCCCCGCAATCTCCATATCCATTATTCGTTTATGCATAAGCATGATCTTATTGGTCCTGATGTCTATGGTCCAGATACGGTCTAATTTATGCCATGGCCCCTCATGGCAAAACATCAGCAAGGAGGGATCTGTTGGTGAGAACTGAACATGGTTGAGCCAGGCACTGTCTGTAAATACCTTTACCAGTTTTCCAGTTTCAATATTGATCGTAAATAAAGTTCTTGGAAGACGTGCCTCGAAGATCAAATTAAAAAAATCCTTTTTCTCCGGGTTCTTTATGGATATTTCTTTTTCCGCATCCGTACTTCTTGCTCCACCCAATAAAGTTCCGTCCGAATTAACGGTTGTAATACCTCCTTTAAAATCTTCCGGAAACACAAATACGAGTTTTCGTTTTTTTGTTTCCACATTCACTGAATACACGCTGTCTTTTACCTGGTAAAAGATCTCTTTCCGCTTTACAGAAACGATCTCAGCGTTCATGGGTAATGATTCGTGCGTGAGTTGCTGTGTAGCAAGTGTTGCCAGGTCCATGATGTACAATTGCTTATTCTTTACATTCAGGTTATAGGTTTCCCGCTTCATATCGGTAACGGCGCCGGGTTGTTCGAGGCTGCTGTTATAGAAAATCATTTTATTACCGATGAATGGGTTGTTATGAAAATAAAAACTCATACTGCTGCCTTCCTGGCGCGAGAGCCTGACCACTTTGTGACCCGTGCTCTTATCGATCCATTCAACAGGCATTTTTTGTCCGCCCGTTTCCATCAGAGGTTGTGCATTTGTTTTCACAAACAATATCAAAACAAAAGAAAAGAAGATCCACTTTGTCACAGACATAATTGTTGATTTAACTGATCGTAAAGAAAAGGGTGGATAATATAATTGAATATAAAGCGTGAGACCGCAGTATATAATTTCTCAGCTATCCTGGAGATTCGCATAAGCATGGCGTGCAAGTATGCTGTAAAATAATATCCTGGAGTTGGTTTGGCGTCCTGAAGTATCCTGTAGAGGGCAAGCTATGAGCCAAAAGCTCGAAACTCACGGCTCATAGCTCACAACTTAATTACCATCCGGTTTTACAGATACCGTTAACGGGCTCAGCGGCCAATACCATTGCTCCCATGGATCCGGCTTAGCAGGATCAAATAACATAGTACCCTTTTTAATATACTTTGCTATTGGCAACCCCGCGTCTCTCAGGCCTTTCAATACACAACGCGCGAGCTCATAAGCGCCGTATGTAGTGAAATGTGTGTTGTCTTTCAACGCGGAATCCTGGCCAGGGAAAGTATTAGCAGGAAAATGGACAAAGGCTTTTAAAGATCTCTCCGGCCCCCATGCTTCATACAGGATCTTGCTCATTGCGTTGAGGTCGACCAAAGCCACATTTTCCTCTTTTGCTGTCTGCCGCATTGCTTCCGGGAAATCGGATAAAGTATTAACGATATGTCCCTCCGCATCAAAACTTCTTCTGTGCATCGATGTAACAAGAACGGGTATCATTTTACGGTTACGTGCTTCTGTGATCCACTCTTTCAAAGTAGACTTATATGTTGTGAACGGATCAAGATGCGAACTCCCTGCCTTCTGATCGTTATGCGCGAATTCAATAAATAAATAATCGCCTTCCTTCGCCATGCTCATTATTTTTTCCAGGCGTCTTTCTCCTTTAAATGCTTTTAATGTTTCACCGGATTCGGCATAGTTAGCAACGCAAATATTTCCGGGTTCAAAAAAAGAAGGAAACATTTGCCCCCATGCGGCCCAGGGTTCTTTGTCCTGGTCCACCACGGTAGAATTACCTGCGAGAAATAAGGTTATGATTGTTTTTTCAGCAGGCGCAATTTCTACTGCGCATACTTTGATCAGTGAGTCATTAAATTCCAGAGTGAGCTTATCATCCCAATGCAGATAGCCGCTCTCGCGCGATTTTAATTTTACTTTACCGGTAATGTTTTTTTCTGTGTTGCGTATCATACTGTCGCGGATATGTACCGTGAATGTTCGGGTAGTCACCGCTCCTTTTGCAGTTACAATATGTGGCAGGAATAAACGGCGGTTCTCTGCACGGACGGTGGTTGCTGAACTTCCATCCGCATCACCAAGGATTATTTTTACAGTATAATTTCCTTCCGGTAATCTTACAGAAAAGAAAAATGGCTTAGCGGCAGTAAGCAGGTCTTTGGTGATGCCTTTTCCTGATTTTGTTTGAATGGCACGCACAGATGCGCCTGGGAAAAATCCATATCCCGCAACATTATCATAGATACTGGTGGGTGTGATCTTTGTATATCCATTTACCGGCGCACCTGAACCAAAATCAAATTTGTATGATTGTGCCGTAACTGTGAAAACAGTAGTTACACATGCTGTCGCTAAAAAAAGAAATCGTATTCTCATCTGATCATTTATTTATAATTGTAATCGGCTACAAAAGTAAGCTAGCGTGTGGCTAGTTCATATACCTTGCCGGGGACTGTCTGGAATTTTGTAACGCAAGCTGAAATATCGAAACGCCTCTCTGCTCTTGCCTGTTTGACAAACAAAGGCTCTTTTGTAAGAAGCCTGCATTCACCACCAATTTTAGATTTGACAAATGCTTTTATTAGTTTGCCATCTTTCCAGAACATTTCTATTTCAAAATTTCCACGTGCGATCAATCCTTTCACATGCCCGTCTTTCCATGCGCCGGGTAATGCAGGTAATAATTGTATGTCGGTTAAATGGCTTTGCAATAACATCTCTGCTATACCGGCCGTGGCACCAAAATTTCCATCGATCTGGAATGGCGGATGGTTATCGAATAAATTATTCAGGGTTGAGCTTTTCAAAAGCTCCTGGTACATTTTATAGGAATGGTCGCCATCAAGTAATCTTGCCCAGAAATTTATTTTCCATGCTTTACTCCAGCCGGTACCGCCATCGCCTCTTACGGCCAATGTTTTGCGGCTGGCGTTGGTGAACATCGTATCGATCAGCGGGGATATTTCGCGTCCCGGGTATAATCCAAATAAATGAGACACATGCCTGTGTTGCGGGTCCTCATCTTCCCAATCGCCATACCATTCTTCGAGGTTGCCTTTTTTGCCGATCTTCAAAGGACTCAGCAATTTTCTTTTTTGTTTGATGAGTTCTGCAAATGCTTTGTCTGTTCCCAACACTTCCGTTGCTTCAATGATATTTGTGAAGAGATCCCAGATAATTTCCATGTCCATCGCTGATGCGATAGTTGTTGTTCCTTTAAATCCTTTCGGATGCAGGTAAACATTTTCCGGTGAAGTTGATGGAGCCGTTACAAGGTATCCATCTTTTTCTACCAGCCAATCAACGCAAAATTCCGCCGCTCCTTTCATCA
>JAQBNJ010000373.1 GCA_028288645.1 Sediminibacterium sp. | reverse complement strand
GGTAACGAAAATAATTTATGGGTTGCAGATATTCCCGGCGACGAAAGATTTTTAACAAGAGGAGATGTTCAGTATTGAACACCTCCTCTTTTATTGATTGCAAAATGCTGGTGATAACCATATTAGAATGATATTTTTGAGCCGCAAAAGTGGTTCGATAAATTACATTTCGATGTCTGAGGATTTAATAAAGATCCTTAACAGCCACTAAATCAGCGATTTTGGTGTTCGATTTTCCCTAAGGGTTGGGAATATTTTTGAAGACATTGTTTTTTGTTGTGCGAAACTGAATAAGCGAAAAACAATAAACCTGACGTGGTTAAAATTCTCATTGATCCTTTTTTAGTTTACCTATATGTGTATCGTTAAAGCTGGTTTGGTATTTTAACCCGTAACCCATCACCCGGTCAAAAGAAGAATGCGCCAATAGCAATATGCCTGTCGCCATTAACAGTTCTATCTGCAGGAAATAACCAATCCCGGTTAAAGTAATGGCGATGCCTTTGTGGTGGAACAGGTTATAGCTGACCGCACCAATCTTTGGATTGACCAGGTAGCCTAACATACTTATGTCGGGCGCGAAAAAAAGTAAGCACCATGCCCAGATGGGTAGGCCAAGGCTGTGAAACTTCAATAGATAAATTCCTAAAGCTGCCATCGCGATTTCTTCTAAGCGTAAAGTCTCTTTCATAATGGAGTTGGTGTTTTTATTGAAAACCTAATTGTTTCATTACTGTTGTCCTGTCAAACACCTGGCTATGACCGCAGACTTTGCCATTCCTGAAATGATAAATGGTAGTGCCATGTGTTTTGATTGATTTGTTTGTGGGAGGAAAGCCGGCAATTGGCCCACGATTGGTTCCTGTCATGATCCAGTTGATGGCAACGTAGTCGCCATCAGCAATGGAACTCTGAATATCGAAACGGATATCAGGAAAGGAATCAAAAGAATGATGTAGCCTGGTTTCAAATTCTTCATGGTTCAGTGTTTTACCTTCCCATGGATCACCTGAGTCAAGATGAATTTTGTAGGCAGGGTCAACAAATTCAGGAATGGCGCCAAATTCTTTTTCGTTCCAGACGCGCTGCATAAAATTGTTTAGTACGATTTTGTTTTCCATATTAACTGTTTAGGGGCACCCTTAATGCCGGATAAATTTTGCGGAAAGAAATATAGGTGATGAGAATCAAAACGAAAGCGAGAACAGGTTTGATGGTTTCAGAAATTCCTGCGAAAGAATAACCTGATATGACAGCAAAAATAACATCGAAGAAGAAGGCAGCGAAGACCCATTCCTTTAGCCAACCAATTTTTTTTGGTATCAACAGCACAACCACTCCCAAAAGTTTTGCCATGCCCAATGTAGTGATAAAATATGGCGGGTATCCCATTTGTATGGTGCGATCCCAGACAGCAGCGTTTTTGGTGATCTCAAGGAACCCGCTGGCACCAAACCAAATGCTTAATAAAATGATGCCTGTTGTGTAAATGATCCTTTCTTTTTGTAATCCCTTTGAATTATTCATCGTTTGATTTTTTAGTGGTAAGTATATAACCCAGCCATGTGATCGAGATCCCCATGGGAATGGCAGCATAGCGCTGAATATGGTGTGGCAGTAAAGCGGCAGCAGGCGTTAGTAAGGCAGTTACTGCGAGCAGTATAGCAGGGAAGCGCGGGAAGATGCGTGCGCGGTAAGTAGCAATACCAAACAGGATACCTCCAGCCAGGTAAAAAAAACATACTACTATGTATACCGGTGCGAGGGCTCCAATGTTCATGCTGGCGGGAGTGCCGTTTGCGACGCTTAAGCAGCTCTCTACGAATTGCGGTGATATGGATGCGAGTTGCGGCAACATAAACAGCTCGGCGAATACATAGCCTGACTGGAGTGCCCATGAGAGGCCAAATAGTATAAATCCTGTAAGCCCCAGCCATCCTGCTTTTGCCGCCTGCTTAATATAGATCCCTGTAATGGCGGTTAAGAACAGGAAGCACATTGCCAATTTCAGGGAGATGATGAATGCCCATTTATCTGTTGTGACAGAAGAAAGGATATCTGGTGGATGGATGGGCTGGATACCGGCAAAGATCAAACCTGCAACGATTGCACTTGCCCCGGCATAACGATAGAGATGCGTGGAAGTTAGTTTCATAATTTGTTTTTTGCGAGTGGGTTTGTTTTCCATGCCCTTGAAAAGTGAATGCTGACAATTAAACTCCTGTTATAGATCTCACGATCATACGATATATTGGTTACGCCATAACAATACCTGATGTCGAGCGCGACCCTTTTTTGTTTGAAAGGAAATTCGTAACCGCCGCCTACCTGTACGCTTGCGTCAAAACGTTTAAATCCTGCCGTCCCGTTCTGAAAGGAGATGGCTTTGGATGAATTCGCGAGTTTGTTGTTGCCTCCAAAATCATAAGCAATGGCCGGCCCTGCATTCAGGTAGGCCCTGCCTAAATGAAAACGTGCGAGAACAGGTAATTCAGCGGTATATAAACGAACCGTTGTTTCATTGTTGGTGACTGGGTTATTTGCCAACAGTTTACCGCCTTTCATCATGAAGTACAATTCCGGTACAAGGGAAAAATTGGGTGTGATACCTGCCTGGAAGGATACGCCTGCCTGTGCGCCGAAGACCGATTTTTTATAATTTTTTAATGAACTGTTTGCGTTTCCGTAATTGAAGTTTGTGTTAACGCCATTGAGCAGTACATCTAAATAACTTGTCTGTCCAAAAGATTGCAGGCTGGACAAAAGCATGCCTGCCGCGAAGAACGCGATTAATTTTTGTTTCATTTTTTGGTGATTGTTTTTTGTGTAAAAATTGTTTTAATTGCTGCCTGCGGCGTTAGATTATTTTATCGCCGCGCCGGGTACTTAACCCTTCTATGATGGTAATTTTATTCTGCCCGAAGGAGATCCGGATATCATCGTCCTTCT
>JAQBNJ010000354.1 GCA_028288645.1 Sediminibacterium sp. | reverse complement strand
GATTTCCATTGGTGCCGCGCTGGTCGGTTACATTCTCCTGCGATTCTATATCGAATCAGGTAAAATGGCTGACATGGATCATGGCGGCCAGCGCGGCAGATCCACCGCACTGACAGTGATCGGTGCGATGGCTATCATTGGAACCATCTGCGGCATAGTGGCACTCGTGCTTAAAGGATTTATCACCTGGGTCAACGAGATCAAACTAAAAGAGATCTTAAAAGAAAAAACGCACGCGATGGAAATGGCGCTGGTTAAGTCACAACTCGACCCGCACCTGTTATTTAACACCATCAATAACATTGATACGCTGATCTTAAAGGACCAGGTAGCAGCATCGGAATACCTGAACAGGCTATCAGATATCATGCGTTTCATCCTCTATGAAACAAAAGCGGATAAAATCCTATTGTCCAAAGAGATTGAATACATCGATAAGTACATCGAACTGCAAAAAATCAGGACCGCCAATGAGCACTATGTCAACTTCACGGTTACAGGAACTGTTGGAAATAGTATGATCGCTCCGATGGTGTTTATTCCATTTATTGAAAACGCATTCAAGCACGCCAATAACAAGAAACTGGAAAATGCGGTAACAGTAAAGATCATCATACTGGATAAAACGATACAACTGTTATGTGAAAACAGGTATGATTCTGTTGCGCGGGTTAAACCGGCAGATAGTGGCTTAGGCAATGAATTGATTGAAAAGCGTCTGCAACTGATCTATGCAGGAAAACATACCATCGATGTTCAGAAAACAAAAGAACACTACCGCGTAAACCTCATCATTCCCCATGGATAAACATACCTGCATCATCATCGAAGACGAGCCGCTGGCGCTGGAGAAAACAAAAAACTTTGTAACGAAAGTCCCCTTCCTGCATTTAAGCGCCACGTTTGACAATGCATTGACCGGACTTGATTACCTGCACAATAATAAAGTAGACATTCTTTTCCTTGACATCAACATGGATGAACTGACCGGCATTGAATTGCTGGAAAGTTCAAAGATCAACAGCCAGGTGATCCTCACAACAGCCTACCAGGAATATGCACTGAAAGGTTACGAACTACAGATCACAGACTACCTCTTAAAACCATTCACGTTTAACCGCTTTTTACAGGCAGTAAACAAAGCGAAGGAAAACATTGCACAGCGTGGTACAGAGACCGTTCCCGATTTCATTTTCGTGAAAACAGAAAACAGGCTGGAGAAGATCATGATCAGCGAGATACTCTATATTGAAGGAATGCGTGATTATCTAAAGATCCATACGACGACCAAGAAGGTAATGACCATGCAGAAGTTCAGTGAGTTTGAAAGCATGATCCCTTCAGGCATGGTATGCAGGGTGCATAAATCTTATATGGTGGCCATTCACAAAATTGAATCTGTCGAACGCAGCAGGATCAAAATTGCGGACCAGATGATCCCCGTATCCGATACGTATAAAGAACTATTCTTTCAAATTATCAATAACAGGTGATTGGCTGCTATTATTTGGCAGTCCTGAAACGCAAAGATGCAGACACTTTAGGCTCCGTTGCATATCTCAATTGCGGCCTTCTTTTACCTCTGCTACTTTTGTATAAATCAATCAACCAAATCAGAATTATGAAAAAGAATCTAAAGGCAGTGTTCATAGTATGCATTATTTTCTTCCACGCAAATGAATCTGCCTCAAACTATTTCTTCACCCAGCTAAAAAATAATATGGGTTATGGAAAGCCGGCAAATGTTTCTATAGAGGAAAAGAAACCAGCACAGGATGCGCAGCAAGGAGTGTCGTTGGAGAATGCTGATAGAACGGCGGATATATCGCCTTTTACCGGACTGTATTTTATTATGAAAGTGATATGAAAAAAGAACTGATCCTGTTAATATGCTTACCTGGCGCGATGGCCACTTGTAATGCACAGTCATTCGAAAAACAGATCGATGCGCTCATCAACAAAGCCATCAGCCTGAACCGATTTAATGGTACGGTGCTGGTCAGCCAGAAAAGGAAGATCATTTATGAAAAAGCATTCGGCTACCAGGACTTTGCAAAACAGATTCCGAATACTACGCACACCATCTACCAGATCGGGTCCACGACAAAAGAGCTTACCGCAGCGGTCATTTTACAATTAGTGGAAAGGAATAAATTATCACTGGATGATCGCCTGAATAAATATTTCCCGGATTTCAAAAGAGGGAATGAAATCACGATCAACCATCTGCTGACACATACATCCGGCATTTATGAAATACTACGAGATACCAATGCAGTGAAACAAAGTACAACGCCACGAAGCAAAGAAAAGATGCTGTCCTATTTTATCAACAAAGAGCTGGATTTCGATCCCGGCACCCAATATGCCTACTGCAATTCAGGTTACATGCTCTTGGGTCTGATCATTGAAAAAATAACCAATGGATCCTATGAACAGGCAGTAAGAAAAATGATCCTTACACCACTCAGGATGACACATTCCGGCTTTGATTTTGCAGGTCTGCACAATACCGACAAAGCAATGGGTTATACCAAATACTCCAGTACCACAAAAGAATTTACAACACCCTGGGATTCTACGGCCACTTATTCAGCAGGTGCTTTGTACAGTTCTGTTGAAGATTTATACAAATGGCATGAAGGAATTCAAAATCATAAAGTGTACAGCGCAGCAAGTCTTGAAAAAGCAACCACTCCTTTTTTGCAGGGCTATGGTCTGGGTTGCTGGATCGACACGGTCTATGGAAAGAGAGTAGTATCGCACGGCGGTAATATCCTCGGTTTCACAGCCTACTTCGGAAGGATACAGGAAGAAGATATCTGCATTATTATTCTCAATAACATCTTCAACCATCAGATCGAAACCATTGGGCAATCTATCCTGGCGATCATGTTTAACAAGCCGTACTCCTATTTTGATGAGATCAAACTGTCTGAAGCGGAATTGGAGAAATATACCGGCAATTACGATGTAAATAAAAATTACCAGGTGGCCATTACAAGTGAAACAACCCATTTATTTATTCGGAGGAACAATGATCCAAAAATTGAAATATTTCCATATA
>JAQBNJ010000336.1 GCA_028288645.1 Sediminibacterium sp. | reverse complement strand
TTCAATAAGGACGGGAAATTCAAAGGATGGATATTAAATAAAAAACTTCACGATCTTGTTGCTTTCTGGTATTATTTTTATAAAATCTTTATAGTTTATTAGAATTGCGCAAATAGTGGTGTCGGCATTAATTCTAAATCAGGGAAAATTTTATCTTTTCATTATATTTTAATCTCGAATTTCAATCCACCCGGCTATCTTTACTGCGAATTCTGCTTCAAACTACCATTTACGAACCAATTGCTTATACAGCCCGTTTACCAAAGACGGGTTTTTTGTTTGCATACCCTACCTGAGAATAACGATCCAACCAGAAACCGGCGCTATACCGGCATTGAGATCGATGGTATAATAGTAGGTAGCAACCGGAAGTGGTTTCCCCTGGTAGGTGCCATCCCAGGAAACGCTGCCCGCTTTTGACTGGAACACAAGCATTCCATTGCGGCTATACACGCGAAGTATCGATTCGGGATAAGTTTCCAACCCTTTGATGACCCATGTATCGTTAATGCCATCCCCATTGGGAGAAAAAGCATTAGGCACTTCCAATTTCTTATATACGAGTACAAACACGTTGTCTGAAATTGCAGGGCATCCTTGTCCGGGGGAGACATGCAGCGTATAAGTGATCGTATCCGTTGGGCTGGCGGTTGGCGTGAGGCTGAGAGTACTATTGATAAACGAAGGAGGCGACCAATAAAAGCTTTGCATATTACCGCTGATGCTTCCATCCAATACCACAGACTGGCCCTCAAACATTGTTTTATCCGGCCCTGCAGTTACAACGGGGTTCTGAAACACATTCACAGTTGTTTGGGCGGAATCTTTACATCCATATTGATTGCCAACAGTCACTTTGTAAATAGTCGTATCGGCCGGTGATGCGACAGGATTAGCGATCTGTGAATTGGATAAGCCTGTTGATGGCGACCATTGATACACGGTTCCGCCAGACGCGAGTAGTGGAGCGCTACTCCCCTCGCAAATAAATGTAGCTGCATTTACAGAAGCGGTAACACCAGGAAATACTTTCAGGTTGAACGAATCGATATTCCTGCATCCATCGCCTGTTGTTACAAGCACCTGGTACAAACCGGAATCTGAATAAGTTACTTTGGGCAGTAGCGGGTTAGAGATCGTAGAAGAAAAATTATTGGGTCCTGACCATTGATACGTGTACCCCGCTCCTGTTACTGTCTGAAACTGCACATCCGAACTTGTGCAACCCAATACAAATGTTTTAGCAACAAATGCAGGTAATGTCTTTACATCAATAGTAGCTATGCCGGATGCCACCCTGCATTGTACGCTTGAAAAATTAGCCGTCTCCGCAATAACAACACGATACCTGTACGAACCTGCGCCGGTTGGCAGCCTTGTGTAGGAAGTGGATTGTGCACCGGAAATATCGTTCCATGTTTTTCCAGAGTCAACACTCATCTGCCATTGAATGGTTGATCCTGCAAAACTGCCGGTATAACTGGCATCAAGAATATACACATTATTATCGCCTTCACACATCGTTACATTGGATGTTGGCTGGTTTCTGATGTTTGCCGATACGGTGGGTCCGCAGGGACGAAATGTAATATCATCCAATGCAAGATCGTTGCCGCAACCGCCGGTTGAATTATTGGTAATGCGCAACACGACAGTACTCACACCCTGCGGGGTCTTAAAAAAAGTACCATACTGGATCCACTGTGGCGAACCGCTGCCATTGATATCACCGGTATTATATTTCACCAGTTCCACTCCCGCAGTTGTTTCGATCCGGAAAGTGAGATTGGGCCTGATAGGGTTGCCGTTACAGGCACCAGGTCTTTGTACGTTGGCAATCCACGCCGCAAATTCAAACGTTGTATTACTGCACAGGCCTTTGACCGTATCAACATAAAAATCATTGGGAGTGATGGAGGCGTTGACCAGCATGAACTGCCCATTGGCATCGCCTGTATGATCCGCATCCAATGTGTGCCATGAACCATTGAAACAGTTGCTGGTTTTATTGATCACCGTATACTGGCCATCATTCGGGCAGGGGATAGCAATGAATTGCATATTGGTTACACCCGCATTTAATGGCGAAGGTGTATTTCCAAACGTAAAATTTATGATCGGGTCACCAAGACTGCCCGTACAGAGTTGTGCAAAGGAGAATTGTCCGCACAGGATACAACACAGGATGATCGGAACAATTCTTTTCATGGCCGCATTATCATTTCGGTTGATCGGGTTCCTGCAGTTTTTCAACTGATACAAGGTCAGCAATATCCACATTCATTGGCAATACACCAATTTGTACGATCGCACGTTTGCCGCGGATCTCTTTTACTTCGCCTACCTGGTAATTCTTTTTCAGTTTTACCAGCGAACCCACTACTATATGCTGACTGAGTTCTTTGTATTTCAGGTCAACTTTTTTTGCAAGTTTGTTTACCACGATCTCTTCCTTGCGTTTGAAGAGAAGATCCTTCAGATTTTTGAGAACATCATTCTTATTCTCCGCTTTCTTCCAGTCGAGCACGATCTGTTTGAGTTTGCGTTCCATATCTTTCAGGTACACTAAACGATCCTCGGCTATCTGGTTCTGCTGCTTTAGTATTTCAATCTGCTGGCGGTGGCGTTCTTTATCGAGCACTACCTGCATCTCTTTTTTTAGTTTCTCATTTTCTTTTACCAGCCGCGACAATTCTTTTTTCTCTTTGTCGAGGTGCTGCAGGTCCTGTTCGGTGCTGTTCAGTAGACGGTCGAGTTTGAAATGATCATCATCCACCAGTTTTCTTGCTTTCTGGATAAGGTGTTGCGGAAGGCCGATCCTTTCTGCAATAGCGAATGTGTAAGAACTGCCCGGCTTACCCACCACCAGTTTATACATGGGTTGAAGATTGATCTCATCAAACTGC
>JAQBNJ010000316.1 GCA_028288645.1 Sediminibacterium sp. | reverse complement strand
TCAAATGCTTTTCTTGTCATGATATCTTTTGGCTTAATGTCTTTTTCCAATAATAATCTTATTGCTTTACCGGCATCTAAACATTCTTTCTGTTTCTCCTCACTCAATGCAGGATTGGATGATGAATACGGTAAACTCATTCCCAATGCTTCAATAGCAGATGCCATCGTGTTTGCAGTATACATTCCACCACAAGCACCCGCACCGGGACAAGCATGTTGAATGATCCCCCTAAAATCTTCATCATTCAGATTACCTGCGAGTTTTTGCCCAAGGGCTTCAAACGCAGAAACAATATTCAGGTCCTGCCCTTTGTAATGTCCCGGTGCGATCGTTCCGCCATACACCATAATAGCAGGGCGATTCAAACGACCCATCGCCATCACTGATCCCGGCATATTTTTATCACAGCCCGGCAATGCGATCACTCCATCATAATATTGCGCGCCGCAAACAGCTTCTATCGAATCAGCAATTATATCGCGGCTCACCAATGAATAACGCATGCCATCGGTTCCGTTACTCATACCATCACTCACACCGATCGTGTTAAAGATCAACCCAACCATTTCATTATCCCATACACCCTGCTTCACCAATTTGGCAAGATCATTCAGGTGCATGTTGCAGGTGTTGCCATCATAACCCATGCTAACTATACCCACCTGCGCTTTTGTAAGGTCATGGTCAGTTAAGCCGATACCATACAGCATTGCCTGGGCGGCAGGTTGTGTGATATCCTGTGTCAGTGTTTTACTGTATTTGTTTATTTCGTTCGCCATTTTTTTATCAGCTATATATCTTTATTGAGCTTCGTTGTGTCACTCACTTGTACTTTCGATTCATTATTCAGCTTTCGTTGTGCAACGTTCAGGCCGCTTAAGCGTCCCGACCGTGCACTATTCAACACCCGATATCTCGTTCACCAATTCCTGTTTGTTTTCTACGATCAGGTTTTTGTATGCATCCTGGATCAACTTACTCACGGTGCTTTCCCATGGCATGATGAATGGTTTATCATCCAATGATTGCAAACCAATTACTTCTGCCGCTGTTCCGCAGAAGAAAGCCGCATCTGCACCATACATCTCCTCTTTTACAAACATCTTTTCTTCAACCGGAATGTTTAATTCAGCACATAATTCCAATACGGTTGCTCTCGTGATACCGGGAAGAATATTTCCTAAACCGGGTGTAACTAATTTTCCATCTTTCTCATAGAACACATTAGCACCCGGCGCTTCTGCAACGCAACCGTTCATATCGGTTAACAACGCTTCATCAAAACCCTGTCCTTTTGCTTCATGACTCGCCAGTATGGAATTCACATAATGGCCCGCAGCTTTCGCATGGATCTTAAATCCTTTCGGATTCGGACGCTGGAATGTCGAGGTCATCACGCGTAATAATTTATCGCCGAGAAATGGCGCCATCTCCCAAACTTCTATTACTATAAAAGATTCGGTGTTCAGGTTAAAACTCATATTCGCCGGTGCATACACAACGGGACGTATATAGGCATCCTGTAAATTATTTTTAGCGAGTAACTCATACGTTGCATCTATCAGTTCTTCCGTTGTATACGTATACGGCATGTTCAACGCCTCGGCTGATGCTTTCAATCGATCGAAGTGTTCCATTGCTTTGAATATCCTCGTTTCGTCATTTACCGTTTTATAAGAACGGATCCCTTCAAAAACAGAATAGCCATAATGGAACGACTGGCTATAAAAATCCATTTTCGCCTCCGATGCTTTTACAAAAGCGCCGTTGAGATAGATTAGTGTGTTCTCTTTGTAATAGGTTGCCATAATTTGTTGTTTTTACCCCATTCTTTAAGCCCTCTTTCAGGGGGTTGGGGGTGGGTATTAAAAAACCCCGCCTTTTTAGAGGCGGGGCTTATATGCTTAGTATTTTTTAGCGTGTATAAACTCATCCTCCATGCAGTGCAGGAATAATAATGACGATCACAATAATAATTATCGTGATAACTGAGTTTGCATTATTTGTTCTGCTCTTCAACATGAATGATTTGTTGAAACGAAAATACTCCCACCTTTTCAAAAAACAAAGAACTATTTTTTATTTATTTTAAATTTTGAGTGCTAAGTGTTAAATGAACGCTCCATTCAACATTTAAAATTCAACATTTAAAACAGTTATATGATCGTCGACTGGTTCAGGCTCGCGTTACTACTGCTGCTGCTGTCACTATCTTTATTGCGTTCAATATGATCTGTGATCAGGTCGCCGATAGCGGTTGTTGAATAGTTATTGATCGCATCAATATCTTTAGAAACAAATCCATTCGCCAGGGTCCAGGCCACTGCGGCACGTACGGCGGTGGCTTCATGCGTTAACTGGAAATGATCCAGGAGCATGGCGGCAGACAAGATCGACCCCAATGGATTCGCAATATCTTTTCCCGCAGCCTGCGGATAAGAACCATGGATCGGTTCAAACAAAGCTGTCTTATTTCCAACCGAAGCCGAAGGCAATAAACCCAGGGAACCGCTCAACACACTTGCTTCATCGCTGATGATATCGCCAAACATATTTTCTGTAAGTATGACATCGAATTGTGCGGGATTTAAAATGATCTGCATTGCGGCATTGTCAACAAACATGTAATCAACCGTTACATCACTGTATTCCGAAGCGATCTCCTGCACCACTTTGCGCCAGAGGCGTGATGTTTCCAGCACATTGGCCTTATCTACCAACGTTAATTTCTTTTTCCTTTTTCGTGCATATTGAAACGCAAGATGTGATACACGTTCAATTTCACTTTTGCTATAAGCGCATAGATCAGATGCATAGGTTTGATCTTCACTCAATTCTTTTTTCCCAAAATAAATACCGCCGGTCAGTTCGCGGAAAATGACAAAGTCAACACCTTTCAGTTGTTTACTCTTTAAAGGCGATAAATGTTGCAGTGATTGGTAGGTACTGATGGGCCTGATGTTTGCAAACAACTGCAGTTCTTTACGCAGCTTCAATAAACCCTGCTCCGGCCTCACTTTGGCAGTAGGGTCGTTATCATATTTGGGGTGGCCGATGGCTCCGAATAAAATGGCATCACTCTGCAAACAGGTTTCGATGGTTTCATCAGGCAATGGATTACCTGTTTTATCAATGGCATCCGCGCCCATGATGCCATAACTATATTCGAATGTATGGCCAAAACGCAGCGCTACGGCATTGAGTACCTTGATAGATTGTTGGGTTACTTCGGGGCCGATGCCATCTCCTAATATTACTGCGATCTTTTTTTCCATGTCTACCGATCTTAGTCCCCTATAGGGAACTTGTTATTAAATATTTTGTGTTTCGTATGCTTCGATTTGTGCACGGTGATTGATGAGGTAATCGATGTCATCATACCCGTTCAGTAAACATGTTTTTTTATAAGAATTGATATCAAACACTTCCTGTTCACCGGTTGCATCAATGGTAATGGTTTGTTTCTCTACATCAATACTCAGCGTATTCGCATTTCCAAGTGTAAATAATTTGGCAAGAAATTCATCACTCACGGTTACGGGCAACACACCATTGTTCAATGCATTGTTCTTAAATATATCCGCAAAGAAACTTGATACCACGGCTTTAAAACCATAATCCAGTAATGCCCATGCCGCGTGTTCGCGTGAAGAACCGCAGCCGAAATTCTTTCCAGCTACCAGTATTTCGCCGCTGAATTGCGGTTGGTTCAATACAAAATCTTCTTTGGGTTTCGTATCATCATTATTCTCATATCGCCAGTCGCGGAAAAGATTTCTTCCGAATCCATCACGCGTAGTTGCTTTTAAGAAACGTGCGGGAATAATTTGATCCGTATCAATGTTTTCCATTGGTATTGGGATAAAGCGGCTATATATTTTTTGTAATGCCTGCATGACTAATTTCTTTTTTAGGAGTTAACAGGTTCTAAGGTTCTCACATCTGTTACAACTCCCGTGATCGCTGCAGCAGCAGCTGTTAAAGGACTCGCTAGTAATGTTCTCGCACCAGCGCCCTGTCTCCCTTCAAAATTCCTGTTACTTGTGCTGATACAATATTCGCCTGCAGGAATTTTATCTTCATTCATTCCCAAACACGCGCTGCAACCGGCTTGCCTTATTTCAAATCCCGCTTCAATAAATATTTTATTCAGTCCTTCTGCCTGTGCCTGCTTAGCCACCTGTTGCGAACCCGGAACGATCATCACCTGCACATGTTCATTTTTCTTTCTTCCTTTTACCAGTTGCGCAACCAAACGCAGGTCTTCAATACGCGAGTTGGTACAGCTACCGATAAATACATGTTGAACCGGCATCCCGAGCAATTGTTTACCGGACTCGAGGCCCATGTATTGCAATGCCTTGATGATATTTTTTCTTTCGCCTTCATCCGGTATGGTATCTGTAACGGGTATAGAGCCGTTGATGCCAATGCATAATCCCGGATTAGTACCATACGTGATCATTGGCTCTATTTCTGATGCATTGATATTGATCTCCATGTCAAATACCGCATCCGCATCAGTATACAATTCTTTCCATTCGGCTACTTTTTCTTCCCACTGGTTCACACCCGGTGCAAACTGGCGGCCTTTCATGTAATTGAAAGTTGTTTCATCCGGCGCGATCATTCCTCCCCTTGCACCCATTTCAATACTCATATTGCAAATGGTCATTCTTGATTCCATGGACAATGAACGGATGGCAGAACCTGCATACTCAACAAAATATCCTGTGGCACCACTCGCTGTAATTTTTGCAATGATGTAAAGGATGATGTCTTTTGATAACACGCCATTCTGTAACTCGCCTTCAATATTGATGCGCATTCTTTTCGGCTTTGTCTGCAATACGCATTGCGATGCAAACACCATTTCAACTTCACTGGTACCAATGCCAAATGCAACAGCGCCGAATGCGCCGTGTGTTGATGTATGGCTGTCGCCGCAAACGATCGTCATGCCGGGTTGCGTGATTCCTAACTCCGGCCCTATCACATGCACAATTCCCTGGAAAGGATGGCCGAGGCCATACAATTCGATATGGTGTTTTTTACAATTTTCTATCAACTGCTGCACCTGTAATCGTGACAACTCATCCTTGATAGGCAGATGCTGGTTGAGTGTTGGCACATTGTGATCGGCTGTTGCCACCACCTGTTGCGGACGAAACACCTTCAATCCTCTTTTTTCTATCCCTGCAAATGCCTGCGGACTCGTTACTTCGTGTATGAAGTGTTTGTCGATATACAATACAGAAGGACCGTCTTCAATTTTTTGAACTACGTGTTTGTCCCAGATCTTGTCGAATAATGTTTTTGCCATACTGCTGTTTAATTAAAGTGTGGCGCCCACCGGCGCCACACTACTCAAACTAAAACTATACTGATGAGAAAACCCTAAGCTATGGCCGGCTCCGGCTTATACGCCTTTGCCAGCTGATGCAGATCCTCTTCCTCAATTTCTTTTTTTCTGTCTGCTACCTGTATAAACGATTCATATAGAACATCTATATCATTGCGGCTAAATTGATAACCGAGTTTCTGAAAACGGTGAGCCAACGCGCTTCTTCCACTACGCGCAGTAAGTACGATCTTACTTCCTTCGGCCCCACCATCGTCCGGGTTGATGATCTCGTACGTTGAAGAATCTTTTAAAAATCCATCCTGGTGAATACCTGATGAATGCGAAAATGCATTCGCACCCACGATCGCTTTATTTACCTGTACGGGAACCCGCATGATATCTGACACTTCGCGGCTGAGTGGGTTCAGCATTTTGGTTTGGATATTGGTGTACAATCCAAGTTGTTTGTGTTGTTTCAGTACCATTACCACTTCTTCCAGGGAAGTGTTACCTGCCCTTTCTCCTAATCCATTGATGGTACATTCGATCTGTCTTGCTCCCGCGATCACACCTGCGATTGAATTAGCTGTTGCCAATCCCAGGTCGTTATGACAATGGCATGCGATCACTGCTTTATCAATATTAGAAACATTGTTCCTGAGGAAAGCGATCTTCTCGCCATATTGGTGCGGTAAACAATAGCCTGTGGTATCCGGAATATTTACTACAGTAGCGCCTGCTTTAATAACTGCTTCAACAACCTGCGCTAAATATTCGTTATCGGTGCGTCCCGCATCTTCTGCAAAAAATTCAACATCATCTACAAAATTCTTCGCCCATTTTACGGCTTGTATGGCACGTTGAAGGATCTCTTCACGCGTTGCATTGAATTTTGCTTTGATATGATAATCAGAAGTGCCGATACCGGTATGAATCCTTGGTCTTGCTGCATATTTTAATGCCTCACCGGCCACTTCAATATCTTTTTGCACCGCACGGCTCAAACCACACACACTCGCATTTTTAATTATTTTCGAGATCTGCACCACCGATTCAAAATCACCGGGGCTTGAGATCGGAAAGCCCGCTTCAATGATATCAACACCCAATGCCTCCAGTTTCAGGGCAAGGTCAAGCTTCTCTTTGGTATTGAGTTTACAGCCCGGCACCTGCTCGCCATCACGTAGTGTTGTATCAAATATGAAGACCTGTTGATCCATTAATATTTATTTTTCTAAAGGATTGAGATGAAAAGGCAGGCTATTTACATTTGTTATCGATTGCCTTTAATAACAAATATGATAGCCTGCCATACCGAATATACTTTACTATATAAGGGGCTGGTAATCAAAATTGATGGTATTTTACAGTCTATAAACCCGTTAAATTTGGTTAAAACCCTTGCTGTCATTGGGTTTTAATATAAAAATATTACGATGCCCAACCGTTCTACCGATGCTTTGTTTCAGCTGGTTCAGTCGCTCGAAAGGTCCGAGAAACGGAATTTTAAGCTCTATATGACCCGGAATACGGCTTCCGGCGACCTGAAAGTGATCCAGTTGTTCGATGCTTTGGAGAAAATGAAGCAATATGATGAAGAACAGTTGTTAGTTAAAAATCCGTCCATCCAGAAACAACAGCTCTCCAATCTCAAAGCGCATTTATACAGGGAGATCCTGGCCAGCCTCCGTTTGCTGAACCAGGAAGAAAACATCGACCTGCAGTTACATGAACAACTCGATTTTGCGCGGTTGCTTTATAATAAGGGGCTTTATTTACAAAGTTTGAAGATCCTCGACCGGGTAAAGGATATGGCAAGGGCCAATAACCAGGTAACCTATATTTTACAGGTTCTTTTCCTGGAGAAAAAGATCGAGTCGCTGCACATTACAAGAAGTATGCAGGACCGGGCAGATAAACTGAGTAGTGAAGTGGATGAGATCAATCATCGTGTAACACTGATTGGCTCGTTATCGAATGTTTCTTTGCAATTGTATAGCTGGTACATCAAGAATGGCCATGCAAGAAATGCAGAAGACACAGCTATTGTAGATGCATTCCTACAGACTGAAGCTATACAGCAAACGCAGGATTGCAAAAGTTTTTATGAGCGGTTGTACCTGTATCAATGCTATTGCTGGCACGCATTCATTACGCAGAATTTTTTGGGCTATTACCGTTATTGCCAGAAATGGGTTGACCTGTTTGATGCGGATCCGAAAATGATAGAGATAGAAACCGCGCATTATATAAAAGGCCTGCACAATCTGATGAGCGCACATTTTGACCTGCGTAATTACCAGAAATTCAATGATACCATTCATGTGTTTGAGAAGTTTATTGAAACGCCGGTGATACAACAGAACCGAAACAACCTGATACAAACTTTTATTTACCTGAATATTGCACGGCTGAATAAGCATTTTATGGAAGGCACGTTCAGTGAAGGCCTCGAACTGGTTCCGTATATTGAAGAGAAGCTCGCCGAATACGAGATCTATATGGACCGCCATCGCATATTGGTATTCTATTACAAGATCGCTTCATTGTATTTTGGAAGTGGCGATTTTGACAAGAGCATTGATTATCTGAACAAGATCATCAACTGGAAAGTAGACCTGCGCACCGATCTGCAGTGTTACGCCCGTTTGCTACATCTTATTGCACATTATGAATTGGGAAATTTTGATCTGCTGGAATATTTATTAAAATCCGTTTACCGCTTTATGTACAAAATGCAGAATCTGAGTACGGTGGAAGAAAAGATATTTGGGTTCTTAAGAAGTTCGTTCCGTTTATCACCCAGGCAACTCAAACCTCAGTTTGAAAAATTATTGGCCGAATTGAAACCTTTGGAGAAGAGCCGTTTGGAAAGCCGGGCATTTATGTATCTCGATATTATTTCATGGTTAGAAAGCAAGATCAATGACCAGCATGTGCAGAATGTTATCAGGCAAAAATATATTGAGGCCATCGGTCGGGACGCTAAATCGGCGTGACCAAATCAACAGTAATCACGAAAGCGGCCTGAATGATAAATGTATTAAAACCGTGCCTCCGTGTCTCCGTGTGCAAATTTATTTCTCACACAGAGACACAGGGGGCACAGTTTATTCCGATAATTTTTTAACTTCCTCTTCTTATGAGAAAAATACTCGCCAGCCTTTCGGCTATCGTCTTTTTTATTGGAACATCCAATGCACAAATCACCAAAGCACCCGAGGTTAAAGAAGGCATGGGCCCTTACACCCAACTCATCATTCGTGGTGTTACTTTGATCAATGGGACAGGCGCACCGCCGATGGGTCCCGTAGATATTGTGGTTGAACAGAACAGGATCGTACAGATCAGTTCATTGGGAAGCCCGGGGCAAACGATCAATCCAGCAAGAAGGCCGCAGCTAAAAGAAGGCGGTAAAGAATTGAATTGCGAAGGCATGTTTGCGATGCCAGGTTTGATAGACGTGCATGCGCATATCGGTGGCGTTGCGCAAGGCACGCCTGCGGAATATGTTTTTAAATTATGGATGGCGCATGGTATTACAACGATTCGCGAACCTGGTTCAATGAATGGATTGGATTGGGTATTGGATGAAAAGAAAAAAAGCGCGGCCAATCTTATTACCGCACCAAGAATATTTGCGTACACTGTTTTCGGACAAGGCAGCAGGACACCTATCACCAATGGCGACCAGGCGCGTGCATGGGTGCAGCAGAATGCAAAGAACGGCGCAGATGGAATTAAGTTCTTTGGCGCTTCACCGGAAGTGATGGATGCAGCGATACGTGAGAATAAAAAACTCGGCCTCCGCTCCTGCGCGCACCATGCACAAACAGATGTAGCAAGATGGAACGTATTGAATTCTGCGCGTGCGGGTATGACAAGCATGGAACACTGGTATGGGTTACCCGAAGCGCTATTTACTGATAGAACGATACAGGATTTTCCATTAGACTATAATTACAACGATGAACAGAACCGTTTTGAAGAAGCCGGTAAACTATGGAAACAGGCAGCAGCACCCTATAGCGAGCATTGGAACAAAGTGATGAATGAATTGTTATCGCTCGATTTTACACTCGATCCCACTTTTAATATTTACGAAGCTAACCGCGACCTTCAAAGAACCCGCCGCGCAGAATGGCACGAAACCTATACGTTACCCTCACTCTGGAAGTTTTATGAACCGAGTCTTCAATCGCACGGTTCTTACTGGCATAACTGGGGAACGGAACAGGAAGTGGAATGGAAAAATAATTATCGTTTATGGATGGCTTTTATCAATGAATATAAAAACCGTGGCGGGCGTGTTACGGCTGGCTCTGATAATGGTTTTATTTACCAGACCTATGGCTTCGGGTATATACGCGAATTGGAGCTTTTACGCGAAGCCGGTTTTCATCCGTTGGAGGTGATCCGCTCAGCTACTTTATATGGCGCACAAGCATTGGGTATGGATAAAGAAATTGGCAGTGTGGAAATTGGCAAGCTGGCAGATATCGTGATCATTAATGCCAACCCGTTAAAGAATTTACAGGTATTATATGGCACCGGCGCTATTGAACTGAACAAGGACAACAAAGCCATACGCACAGGCGGCGTTCTTTACACCATTAAAGATGGTATTGTATATGATGCCAAAAAATTATTGCAGGATGTAAAGCAAATGGTTGATGATGAAAAAAAGAAAACCGGATGGCAGCTGAGACAACCAGGGATGAATTAATAGTTAATAGTTAATAATAAGGAACGCTACTCTGCATAACCGCTGCCCAATTATTAACTATTAACTACTAATTATTAATTATCTCTCACATAAGAATATCCACCTTGATCGGAAACGTGATCGTGATAGAGCAACCTGCACCAGGTGCGGTCTGTATATCAACCACTCCATTATACAGGTCTGAACGGCTGATGATATTGTAGATACCAATGCCCTTGCGTTGCTGGTTAATATCAAAGCCTACGCCATCATCCTGGATCCGCATAAAGATGATCCGCTCTTCACGTCTCAATTCAATATTCACGTGTTTGGCCTGGGCGTGTTTGAGAATATTGCTCATTTGTTCCTGCACAATACGGAAGAGGCTCAGCTTAAAATCGTATTTGATATCATCTTCAAAAAAAGAATCTGCTGTTAGTTCTATCTGCAATGGGTTTACGGCAGAGATATCATCCAGCAAACCTTCTACTGCCTTGCTCAAACCAAAGTGCTTGATCATGGGTGATACAAGCGTTTGTGATAGTTTCCTGATCTCTTCGATCGC
Source organism: Sediminibacterium sp. (assembly GCA_028288645.1). Lineage (GTDB taxonomy): Bacteria > Bacteroidota > Bacteroidia > Chitinophagales > Chitinophagaceae > Sediminibacterium. The sequence goes on along the minus strand of JAQBNJ010000316.1, from coordinate 6,100 downwards.
ATTGAGGATAAAGCCTGACGATTGTTTCAACACTTCTGAACTGTCGGGGTGTTTTTGCTGCGCAGAAGCGATATACATCATAGCAACTGTTAATTGCTGGTTCACATTATCATGTAATTCGGTGCTGATCTCGTAACGTTCTTTTTCCTGCACCTGTATCATTGCTTCGGTGATCTCTTTCTGTTTCAGAAGTTTTTCTTCCTCCAGCTTTTCTTCGAGCCTGATCTTCTCTGTGATGTTATTGTGAATGGCCAGTATGGCGGCGCCCCCTTTATAATCGATCTTGTGAGAAGAAATATCGAGGATCAACAATTCGCCGTTCTTTTTTTTGTTCTTCCAGAGACCCGATTTTTTTGTGATGCTTGTTTCTTTGAATTCCTTCACAAACGCGAGCACTTTTGCATGCTGTTCGTTTGGCCTCAGGTCCAGCACGGTCATGCTTAGCAATTCATCGCGTGTATAACCATATTCCTGTTGCGCAACATCATTTACTTCCAGTATCTCGAGTGTATCGAGCGACCAGATGAAAATAGGTAAAGGATTATTAAAGAAAAGATTCCGGTAACTTTCGTTGCTTTCTATCAAACTAAGCCTGATACGGTTCCTTTCAATGCTATATTGTATTGATTTTGCCAGCAGGCGCTCATCAAATTCACCTTTGATCAAATAATCCTGTGCACCACTGGCCATGGTTTCAAGCGCCAGCTCTGTATCAGCCAAACCCGTAAGTACAATGATGGGAATAGCTGACGCATGTTCCTGCACCTGGTTGTAAGAATTAAACCCGGAACTATCCGGCAGGGAAAGGTCGAGCAATACAACACTGACCTTATGTTTGTTCAATGCTTCTATGGCCGCGGCCGCGCTCGATGCTTTGAATACATGCTCGAAAGGCAAGCGGGTTAAACGGAGTGTTTCCTCCAACAGGAAAAGATCACCGGGATTATCTTCTACGATCAGGATGGATAGTAAGGGTGTGTTTTCTGGTATTGCCATTATATTGAATTCTTCTTATTGGATTTTAAACACACGAATTTCTTTTAACACGAATTTGATCGAATTACACGAATTAAAGCTATTGTGTATGCATTATTATATTTAATCGAATTCGTAATTGGCATAAAGTTCGTTCAATTCGTGTAATTCGTGTTTTTTAATTCGTGTCATTGTCACCGGTAATCTTCAACAGTTTTACTGATGGTAAAATAAAAACAGCTTCCATTTCCCGGTTCAGATTCAACCCAGATCCTGCCACCGTGTTTGTCAACGATCTTTTTACAGATCGCCAGGCCGATACCTGTTCCGCTGTATTCATTTTTATGATGCAGGCGTTGGAACAGTACAAATATTTTTTCAAAGAAAATAGGTTTGATCCCTATTCCATTGTCACGCACACTAAAAAGGAAATAATGTTCTTCTTCTTTTCCTTCAATCTCTATACGGGGTGACTCGCCTGTATGGTATTTCAATGCATTCCCGATAAGATTCTGAAACAGTTGGGACAATTGTGTCCTGTTGCCTTTGATCGCCGGCAATTTATTCAGAACAATATTTGCCCGCATTTCTGCCATCCTGCTAACAAATACATTGAGCACTTCCTGTATCAACTGGTTCGTATCTATTTCGGTGAGATCATCTTTATTGGAACCCACGCGGGAATATTCAAGAAGGTCCATGATCAGTTTTTTCATCCGGTCCGCGCCATCTACTGCAAAATGGATGTATTGTTCTGCGGTCTCATCCAGGTGGTCCTCGTACTTCTTCTTGAACAATTGCAGGAAGCTTGTGATCATCCGCAAAGGCTCCTGCATATCATGTGACGCGATATAGGCAAATCTTTCCAACTCAACATTCGATGCTGCCAGCTCATCGGCTCTTTGTTTTAGCCGGTTATTCAATTCAAGCAACAGTGCCTCACTTTCCTTTCTGTCAGATATGTCGCGGGTAGCACCAATCACGCGGATAGCTTTACCGGTTGCATCGCGTATGATATATCCTTTATCAAACACGTATGCATAGGTTCCATCTTTTTTTCTAAAGCGATATTCATCCTCCCAATACAATTCAGATGGGTTGTTCAATATGGCAGACTGTATCTGCAAGAAACCATGCAGGTCATCGGGGTGTATGCGTTTGTTCCAGAAATTGTCTTCTGCTGCGGCTTCCTCAGTTTTATAGCCAAAAAGCACTTCCAATCCTTTGCCGGTCCTGGTAACTTCGTTGGTTTCCACGCTCCAGTCCCATATTGCATCATTGGTTGCTTTGGCAACCATATCGTAATTCTGGATACTGGATTTTACCGCTTCTACCGACATCCTGTTCTCAAGAATGATCATTAAAAGATTCTTGGCGCGTTCGAGTGTGTTTTCTTCTTCACGTGTTGGTGCTTTTACGCGTTTGTAATAAATAGCGAATGTGCCCATTACATGGTTATTCGAATCGATAAGCGGAAAGGACCAGCAGGCTTTTAGACCTTCTTCTGCTGCAATATGCTTAAAATCGGCCCATAGCGGATCGTTCTCAATATCTACCACAACTACTTTTTCCTTCCTGAAAGCAGCGGTTCCGCAAGAGCCTCCACTATCTCCTATTTCAGCCCCCTCAATGCCGTCGATATATTTTTTCGACAGATCCGGACCTGACCAATGGTAGAGGCGGTTACCTTTTAAACGGAGTACTGAACAGATCATGCCTTTGTGGATCTGCTGTATTTCCTTCAGGTAAAAATCAAGTGTATCTTCTAACAACGCTTCCGGCCTTGCATTCATTTCAAGCACTTCCCTCTCCAGCCTTTCCATTGTGCGGAGATTCTTTACTTCGGTAACATCTTTAAAATAAACAGATATATTTTTTTCAGACGGATAGGCGCTTACATCTGCCCATATTTTGTATTTGGGAAAGTACTCGCGAAAACGAATCGATTGGTTTTTATCGTATAGTTTTGGAAACTCCGCGTTTTCTTTTAACATAACGAGATCAGGAAATTCTTCCCAAAGGTTTTTGCCTATGAGTTCGGGTTCTGTTTTCCTGAGGATGTTCTCGGCGGCCGTGTTCCAGAAAAGTATTTTCCATTCCCTGTCAACAATAAAGAAACCATCGGTTATACTGTCCAGTACATTTTCAAGCAATATGCGGCTGTCTTCTTCTTTCTGGTGAAGTTTTTTCGTTTCTTCCAGTAAGAGCATTAAATTTTCCTGCCGGTCGTGCTGCTCAGAAATATCAGTGGCGATCACGCTTGTCATAGATTCACCCGTCTCAGTCCGGATGGTTGCCGTGGATAATTTTACAGGAAATTTTTCTCCATTTTTCCTGACAGCCATAATAATTCCTTTCGCTTTCCCTTTCGCCAACCGCTCGGCTCTCAATTCAGTAACGACCGATTGTGATGTATCTATTAATGCCTCTGTTTTTAATAATTGCAATTCAGGTTCTGTGTAACCAAGCATATCACAGGCGGCCTGGTTTGCACGTACAATGGTTCCATCTGTTTTTAGTAAAAAGAGGGCGCTTAGCGAGTTTGCAAAGAAAGATTCATAGACAGATGTGTTGATCATTGTACCGGCTGTAGATATTTGTTTGGAATAAGATCGAACTCAAATCAATGTATCTCGCAATACCGTGAGTGATTCGCAACGACCTAATATCGTTAAGATTTGCAATACATCCAAGATTTGTTTTTTTGATCATACAGAACAATGGTATCTGTATGCGCGATTACTAAAAACAAGGAAGATCATCTCTTATATTTCCATTGCGGAAGTTACGATTTCCCTGGGGTAAACTTCACTACTTTATTGTCGATTGGTTTTACGGTTTTAAGATATGCATAGATAGCGGCCAGGTCAGATGTTTTCATACCCGCATACATCAACCATGGCATAGGTGTATTAAAATCGGTTAATTTCAGGATAGGTGAGCGATAGCTGCTATCTCTGTACAAAGCAAAGCGGCCGATAAACTGTTCTCTTGTTAAACTTATGCCCGTAGTATGGAATGTGATGTTTGCCGAACGGACAACACCACCCGGGAAAGCGAACTCGCGACCACCGCCATATTCACTTCCTTTGATAATATCTCCTTTTTCTTCTTTTGAATGACAGATCATACAGGCCGACATGTTTACCAGGTACTCACCATATTTAACCGTATCTGTTTCTGCGGGCTTTGAAACAAATGCTGGTTTTGCAGGCGCTAAATGCATCAATATATTAACAGGGAAATCGGCTTTTGATTCCGTCACATCATATTGTATCGGCGCTAATGCAATGGGGCAGGATCAAAAAATGCATGCGGGCAAGCCGATAGATGTGTTTCACGCAAAGGCGCAAAGAAGCCAAGGCGCCAAGAGAGTAAAACATTTTCCTTTGCGTCTTTGCCCCTTTGCCCCTTTGCGTGAAATTTTTCTTTAAAGCTTTACGAATAGATCCTCTCGAACGCATCCTTGAATTTTTCCATCACCACTTTTCTTTTCAGGCTCAGCTTGGGTGTCATCTCACCTGTTTCGATGGTCCATTCGCGTGGAAGTAGTTCAAATTTTTTCACCTGTTCCACATGGTTGAAGAACTGGTTAAAACTTCCCACCAGTTCGCGGTATAATTCAAGCACTTTGGGATGATGTATCACATCTTCATTGGTAGTATACACAAGTCCTTTCTCCTTCATCCACCCGCGAAGCGTAGAAAAAGAAGGAACGATCAATGCGCCTACAAATTTTTTCTCGGCACCAACGATCATCACCTGTTCTATGAACGGGCTTTCTTTTAATTTGGTTTCGATGGGTTGGGGGGCAACATATTTGCCACCACTGGTTTTGAACAATTCTTTTTTCCTGTCCGTGATCTTTAGAAATTTGCCTTCTTCCCAAACACCAATATCACCTGTATGCAACCAGCCATCTATCACCGTTTCGGCAGTGAGGTCCGGACGTTTGTAATACCCTTCCATCACACATGGACCCGACACGCATATTTCTCCATCTTCTTCCAGTCTTACCTGCTGGCCGTTCAGCACAGGGCCAACAGTGCCGAATTTTGTACCGCCTTTTTCCTGGCGGTTCACACTGATCACGGGACTGTTCTCGGTGGGGCCATATCCTTCATATACCGGCACTTTGGCTGCATTAAAAATGCGCAACAGTTTTACCTGGCAAGCCGCGCCACCTGTAATGATAAAAGAAACATTACCACCCAGGGCTTCGCGCCATTTGCTAAAAATAAGTTTGTTGGCAATTGCTAGTTGTATGTTATAGAACACACCACCGCTTACGCGGTTATCATATTTCTCTCCCAATGCAACGGCCCAGAAAAAAAGTTTTCTTTTCACACCTTTCAATTCATTGCCCTTGGAGATGATGCGTTCGAATACTTTTTCAAGTAAACGTGGTACGGTGGTAAATCCATCCGGTTTTACTTCGCGCAGGTTATCGCCAATGGTCTCGAGGCTTTCGGCATAATAGATACTGATGGCGCTGTATAGGTAAACATACGTGCACATTTTTTCGAAAATATGATTCAGCGGTAAAAAACTCAGCACCTTACTTTGTGGCGCATCATTAAAAGGAAAACTTTCTTTAGAGAATTGCAGGTTGGTATAAATATTCCTGTGGCTCAGCATTACCCCTTTCGGTGTTCCGGTTGTGCCGGAGGTATAGATGATCGTTGCCAAATGCGATACGGGGATGGTTGCCTTGATAGCGGTCACTTCCAGCAAAGACATTTCATCAGCCAATCCTGCTACTTCGCTCCAGTGTGCGGCGCCTTCTATTTTATCGAATGTATAAACCGTTTTGATGGAGGGAACTTTATCCAGTAAACCTTTTATTTTTTGCAATAACTCATCACTGCTCACAAAAATATATTTGACCGCAGCATCATTCAAAATAAATTCCAGTTCCAGTGGATTGGTAGTGGGATATACAGGAACGAGTATGGCGCCTAACTGTTGCACGGCCATATCCGTAAAGAGCCATTCAGGGCGGTTGTTGCTGATGATAGCGATCTTATCGCTGCCGGCGGGTGTCATATCATTTGCACGCACACCTAACTTATGCAATCCCGCGCTGAAACGATTCACGATACCCGCCACCTGTTCTGTTCCATAA
>JAQBNJ010000299.1 GCA_028288645.1 Sediminibacterium sp. | reverse complement strand
CTCATTTTTGTTATTGAAAACACCAATGGTAAACTCGCGGCCGCTGATGAATTCTTCTACCAACACCTGGTCGTCTTCTTTAAATGCTTTTTCCAAAGCAGCGGCCAGTTCGTCACTTTCATTCACTTTACTCATACCAATACTGCTGCCGCCATTGTTGGGTTTTACAAATACGGGTAATGATAATTGTTGTAAAATTTCTTTGGGTGTAACGGGTGTATGTTTGAAAAGATGCAAAGATTTCGCAACATGTATGCCGCCAAAAGCTGCCACAGCAACTGTATATCTTTTATTAAACGTAAGCGCAGAAGTTGCCGCATCGCAACTGGTGTATGGCAAATGCAGCATATCAAAATAACCCTGCAGTTTTCCATCTTCTCCCGGTGTGCCGTGAATGCAGAGTAATACTGCATCAAATTTTATTTTCTGGCCGTTATCCACCACGGAAAAATCATCTCTATTCACTATTGACTTTTCACCATTCACCGGTTCATACCACCAGCCTTCGGGATTGATATCGATACGGTACAGATCAAATTTCTCCCTGTCTACATTATTGCCAACCGTTACCGCGCTTTTATAACTGATCTGTGCCTCGCCGCTTAATCCCCCTGTTACAAGGGCAATTCTTTTTTTCATGCCTGATTTATTGTGTCGCAAATATACGGGGGAAGAAAAGTCAAAAGTTAAAAGTCAGGAGTTAAAACTACAGAGAGTGGTAAATCAGTAGATCCCGCTAAGAATTTCAGCGGTCCAAATTCGTGTCAATTCGTGAAACCTGCCTACCGGCAGGTTCGTGTATCTCAATTCGTGCTAATTCGTGAAATTCGTGTTACAAAAAAAGGTGAAGAAACGCTCTGTCTCTTCACCTCACGTTGACGGGAAATATCACCCGCCGTTACTGGTTGTTACCGTTTGAAGGCAACAATTATTAATACTTCTATTAATCACTCTAAGTTAAACCCTCTCCAGGCTTTTTGCAAGCATTTTAACCGAAAGTTTAGCACATGTGTTGTGCATTAGATGTGCATTTTAGCCTTCTTGGCCAGCAGCTCATCTACGGTCTCACGGTACATTTCATCGGGAACACAGCAATCAACCGGGCAAACGGCTGCGCACTGCGGTTCTTCGTGGAAACCCTGGCACTCCGTGCATTTATTAGGTGTGATATAATAGATATCAACACTGACCGGCGCAAAACGCTGATCGGAACTTACTACCGTGCCATCCATCAGGGTAAAGTCGCCTTTGATGGTGGTTCCATCTGATATGGACCATTCCACGCCACCTTCATAAATAGCGTTATTAGGACATTCGGGCTCACAGGCTCCGCAATTGATACACTCTTCAGTAATTTTGATTGCCATACAAAAATGGGTTTGTTGGGTTAGTGATTCTACATTTGCATTCCAAAAATACGGTTGAGAAATGATTTTACAAGAACGAATTGAATTATTAAGCAGGCTGGGGCAATATATGCTGGGTGAAACCGGGGATTGGCAGGCCGCGAAAGAACGGGCCTGTCGCGAAAATCCGTGGTTTGCGCCCGAATTTGTTGAGCAATCCGTCAAAAATATCGCCGTCAACTTTTTAAATGCGACATTTTTGCAGGAATGGGCGGCAAAATACGGTGTGCCCGATAGCCAGGCATCGCCCAAAACCGTGGGATTGGTAATGGCGGGTAATATTCCATTGGTAGGCTTCCATGATTTTCTCTGCGTATTCATCAGCGGGCATTCAGTGGTGATCAAAACCTCTTCCAAAGACGAGATACTGATCAAACACCTCGTTAAGAAACTTTACGAATGGGAGATCACTATCCAGAACACGGTTTCCTTTGCTGAAAGACTGAATAACTGTGATGCGTATATCGCCACAGGCAGTAATAATTCCGGCCGTTATTTTGATTATTATTTTGGAAAATATCCTCACATCATTCGCCGCAACCGCACGTCTGTAGCGGTTCTTGACGGCTCAGAAACAAGTGAAGAACTTGATCTTTTATCAAATGATATACAATTGTATTTCGGGCTGGGTTGCCGGAACATCACTCAATTGTTTGTGCCGAAGGAATACGATTTTTTACCATTGCTGAATGCCCTGCGCAAGTATGAGCATTTTCTTGATTTCCATAAATACAAACACAATTTCGATTACCATCTTGCACTGCTCATTATGGGCAACCGTTATTATATGAGTAATGAGAGCGTGATACTTGCGGAAAACTTATCTCCCTTCTCTCCTGTTAGCCAGGTGCATTATGCTTTTTATGACGATAAAGCCGAGGCTGAAAAAGTTTTCGAAAACAACCCCGATATCCAGTGCGTGGTGGGCCATGGCCATATTCCCTTCGGGATGGCGCAAAGCCCTTCGCTGAATGATTATGCGGATGGAGTTGACACGATGGCATTTTTAGTGGGACTATAAGGCCTGGCGGTAATAATGACTGTTAAATCAGAAAATCGCTTCATTAACCCACTCATTATTGCACATTGACCATTCACCATTCCCAATGCCTTATTCGCCGATTTTGTGATAACTTAGTGTCAGAGTTTATCAGCCAAGTACGAAATTCACCGTAAAACATTTGTTAAATGGTGCAACAGGTGAACTGTCAATTAAACAGCTTCGTTTATTTGCTATCAGAAAGGCACACAATTTGACTTTACCAATTATTAAAAACAAAGGAATGAATATGAAACTCAAGAACATTTTAGCAGTCGTACTCATCAGTGCTACCACCGCTGTTTTGAGTGTGTGGGGTTATGG
>JAQBNJ010000296.1 GCA_028288645.1 Sediminibacterium sp. | reverse complement strand
TAAAAAGCAACAGAACTATGCTTTTCGGCAAGGTGATTCCTTACGGACAGGTATGGCGTTTAGGCGCCAATGAAGCGACCGAGATCGAATTCTTCCGCAATGTAAAGATCGGCGGCAAACTCATCACTAAGGGCCGCTATACCATGTACTATATTGTTGAACAGAATATGTGGACCATTATTATTAATAGTGATAATTACAGCTGGGGACATTTTTCTTATAAAAGCGCAAAAGATATTGTAAGAAAAAATATAGACATCGACAAGAACAATGATGTAGTAGAAGCCTTCACCATGTATTTTGAAGAAACACGGAGCGGCGCAAACCTTGTCATATTATGGGATGATGTTAAAGGCGTACTCCCGATCACGCTTGTTAAATAACGCAGTTCGAATAAATTATTTGCTATGAAACTTGCTACCAAATATATACATGCCGGCACAGAACCCGATCCTTCTACCGGCGCGATCATGACGCCGATCTACCAAACATCCACTTATGTACAGGAAGCACCGGGCGTGAACAAAGGATTTGAATATGCGCGCAGCCAGAACCCAACAAGAAAAGCATTGGAGGAAGCCTACGCGCAAATCGAGAACGGAAAATTCGGGCTGGCATTTGGAAGTGGCGTGGCAGCAACAGATGCCGTGATCAAATTATTATCTCCGGGCGATGAAGTGATAGCTGCCAACGATATGTACGGTGGCACTTATCGACTGTTCACAAAGATCTTTGCCAAGTATGGTATTCAATTCACGTATGTTGATACAACAGATGTGAACAATATCAGCAACGCCATTTCAGCAAAGACCAAATTGGTGTGGATAGAAACACCAACCAATCCATTGATGAATATTACGGATATTGAAGCAGTGGCTGCCGTATCAAAAAAATCAGGCGCTTTGTTATGTGTTGATAATACATTCGCCTCCCCTTATTTACAAAACCCATTGGATCTTGGCGCCGATATCGTGATGCATTCCGCAACAAAGTACCTCGGCGGCCATAGTGATGTGATACAGGGTTGCCTGGTCATGAACGATGCGGCATTACGCGAACAATTATATTTTATACAGAAGAGCTGCGGCGCTGTTCCGGGGCCGATGGATTGTTTTCTTGTTCTGCGCGGTATCAAAACATTGCATATCCGTATGCAGCGTCATTGTGAGAACGGGGAAAAGATCGCGCAGTATTTACGCAACCATCCAAAAGTTGGTAAAGTATACTGGTGCGGTTTTGAGGACCATCATAATTATGCCATCGCAAAAAAACAAATGCGCGGGTTTGGTGGCATGATGAGTTTTGTGTTGAAAGATGACAGCGTTGACGAAGCAAAAAGAGTTTTATCTGCCACAAAAATATTTGCCCTCGCAGAAAGTCTCGGTGGTGTTGAATCATTGATCAATCACCCGGCCTCTATGACCCATGCTTCCATTCCCAGGGAAGAAAGAATAAAAAATGGATTGAGTGATAGTTTGATCAGGTTGAGCGTGGGGATTGAGGACGTGGATGATTTGATTGAAGATCTGCAACAGGCGATAGGATAATCGGTCTTCTTATTTATTTATTTTGCCACAGAAAAAATCTGTGAAAATCTGTGTTTTCTGTGGCAAATTTATTTCTTCCGAACAGTAGTAGCTGACTAACAATTCGCAATCATAGCTGTTGTTAGTCAGCGACCATAGGTGTTCAGAAGAAACGAATAACCCTGAAAGGGTGACCTGTTTGTAGAAATATAGCGTGCAATGAAAATAAAAGCTCCGTAGGAGCGACCTGTAAATGCGAACAATCTATGCAAACAATCGACTACAATTACCACATTGTAATATTTACAGGTCGCTCCTACGGAGCTAGTTACCCACCACTTATCCTTACTACAAACTGGGCGCCCCTTTGGGGGCTTGTAAAACAATCTTCCGAACATCTGTCGTTCGGCGACCAACAACGGCATCCTAAAAAATCAGGTTGAGAAAACTATTTAAGATCAAACGAAGCCTCCAACACATTCTTAGAATCTCCACCCACAAACACTTTAAACGCACCAGCTTCTAATTTTACATTCCCATCTCCATCAAAAAAAGAAAGATCCTTCCCTGTTAACACAAAACTTACTGTTTTACTTTCGCCTGCTTTCAAAGCAATCTTGCGGAACCCTTTCAATTCTTTCACCGGGCGAACTATGGATGCAGTAATATCCCGGATGTATAATTGAACTACTTCCTCTCCATCATAATTACCGCTGTTCTTTACAACCACGCTCACATTCAATGTTCCGTTCTTTTCCATTTGTTTTGCTGCTGATAAGCCGGAGTAATCAAACTTTGTATAACTCAATCCATAACCAAATGGATACAAAGGTGCATTGGGAATATCACGGTAACGCGATTTCCAGGCGCCATCACCTTTTTCAGGTGCGGGGCGGTTGGTGTTGAAATGATTGTAGTAAACAGGAATCTGACCGATCGCATACGGGAAACTCATAACTGTTTTTCCGGTGGGATTGTAGTCACCAGCCAGTACATCAGCAACTGCCGTTCCTGTTTCTGTTCCCAGTATCCAGCATTGAACGATGGCGTTACTGAATTCCTGCGCCTGTGTTAATACAAGCGGGCGGCCACTGTTCACCAAAGCGATCACCGGTTTACCGGTTTTTTGTAAAGCTTTTAATAATTGAATTTGTCCATCAGGAATATTCACATTTGCCAATGATCTTTCTTCTCCGGCAATTTTTCCGCTGATGCCAATCACTGTAACGATCACATCTGCATTGGCGGCAGCAGCCACTGCATCACTGATCAGTTTATCGTTGGTAGAAGCGTCAGCATTGTAACCGGCACTGTATTCTATTTTTCCATTTCCGAATTTAGCCTGCAACCCTTCATATACACTTACTGCATCGCTGGCGCTGCCATTGGCCGTCCAGAAATCGAACATGTCTTCTTTACTCTTTGCATAGTGACCGATCAATGCAATTTTATTGAGAGATTTTTTAAGAGGTAATGCGTTGTTTGCATTCTTTAATAAAACGATCGAACTTCTTGCTGCTTTCAAAGCTTCCGCACGGTTGGCTGCGCTGAAGAGTGTGGCTTTTTCACGCGCTTCATCAGAAAACTTATAAGGATCATCGAAGAGCCCAAGCTTGAATTTAAAGTAGAGCACTCTTGAAACCGCATCATCTACCTGTTTCATGGTGAGTTTTCCTTCCTTCACCAATTCCGGCAGGTACTTAACCACTATCTGCGACTCCATATCCATCATACTTCCCGCCTGTAGTGCTTTTAGCGTAGCATCTTTGTTATCGCTCGCATATCCATGTGGTATGATCTCGCCGAACGAACCCCAGTCGCTCACTACCAATCCTTTGAATCCCCATTTCTTTTTCAAAACATCTTCCACCAAAAAATGATTGGCGCTGGCAGGAATTCCATCCACTACATTAAATGCATTCATCACCGTAGCCGCGCCCGCATCTACAGCAGCTTTATAAGGTGGCAGGTATTTGTTCCATAAAGCAGTGCGTGAAACATCTACGTTATTGTATTCCCTTCCTGCTTCCACTGCGCCATAAGCCGCATAATGTTTTACGCAGGATAAGATATGCGTTACATCATCTAAATTTCCCTGCAAACCTTTTACGCGTGCTGCTGCAACAAGGCCGCCATAATAAGTATCCTCACCGGCGCCTTCCATCACACGCCCCCATCTTGGATCGTTGCTGATATCGCACATGGGTGCAAACGTCCAGTGCAATCCCGCGGCAGCGGCTTCTTTTGCGGAAACAGAAGAGTTGATCTCTATCTGCGGAAGATCCCAGCTACAGGCTTCTGCCAATGGTATCGGGAAAATAGTTTTGTATCCATGTATCACATCAAACGCAAATAAAATAGGAATGCCCAGGCGGCTCTCTTCCACCGCAACGCGCTGGATATTTTTGGTTTCTTTTACACCGGTTACATTCAGGAAGGAACCGACCTTTCCATCACGTATCATTTGCACTTTCCCTTTTTGTCCTGCGTCATTCATTGCAGGGCCGGTGAACACGCCGCCATTCAGTTGATTTAACTGTCCTGCTTTTTCTTCAATCGTCATTCGTTTCAACAGGTCGGCTATCCGTTGATTAATGGCTATTTTTGCATCCTTGTAAACAGGGGTCGCTACAGGTTTTGTTTGAGCGAAAAGGAGTTGGGAAATGGTGAGCAGGCAGATCAGTGCTGATAGTTTTCTCATATGGCTTTGTTTTAACAGGTAATAAATATAATTGAAAGTTTTGCCAGTTCCATACGAATTGATCTTATGATGAAAGAAAATTCCGTTTCCCTAAAAACATTTTTCGATGAGAAGGTGAAGCAGTACAATCAACCGTCGTTTATTAAAGATGACCCGGTTTGTATCCCGCATCTCTTCACAAAGAAGTCTGATATTGAAATAGCAGGTCTGTTTGCCGCTGTATTTGCCTGGGGTAACCGCACAACCATCATCAACAAATCAAAAGAATTGATGAAGCTGATGGGCGATGCGCCGCACGATTTTTGTTTGAACCATTCCGACAAAGACTTACAATCGTTAGTACAATTCAAGCACCGCACATTCAACACAAGTGATCTTTTATATTTTATTGAGTTCCTGAAATATCATTATACTCATCATAAAAGCCTGGAAGATGCATTTCTGAAAATTCCTGCGGGGTATGCAGAAGAAAACAGGATCGAACAGGTGTTGATCCATTTTCATAATTATTTTTTTTCTCTCGAGCACGTGCCCAACAGGACCAAAAAACATATCGCCACTCCCTATAAAGATTCTACGTGCAAACGTTTAAATATGTACCTGCGTTGGATGGTGAGAAAAGATAAACACGGGGTTGATTTTGGGATCTGGAAAAAAATAAAACCCTCTGATCTTATTTGTCCCATCGATCTGCATGTGGCAAGGGTTGCCAAACATTTTAATCTGTTACATCGAAAACAGATAGATTGGCAGGCGGCTGTTGAACTAACCAACTACCTGCGCACATTGGATCCACTTGATCCGGTGAAATATGATTTTGCTTTGTTTGGTTTAGGAGTAATCGAAAAGTATTAGCTAAAAACCGTGCCTCTGTGTCTCTGTGTGCTATTTCATTTTTTCACACAGAAACACAGAGGCACGGTTTAGAGCTTTTCGGCTCTGAAATTATTTAGAACCGGAACATCCCGCCTTGCTGATTGCCTCCCACTTTTGCTTTCTGCCCGGCCAATGAACGGATATTGTAACTATAGGTAAGCATAAAATATCGTTGCAATACATTGCTCCTGCTGTCTGAGATCAGGTTACCGTTCACAAACCTGAACGCATTGCTGTTACTGTTCAGGATATCATTTACCGCCAGTTTTAACTGACCTTTATCTTCTTTGAACATTAAAAACGTAAGCGCCGCATTCCAGTAAATATTTGTTTTAGGCAACCCCGGCGCCAGGTTACTGTTGTAGCGGTAAGCCACATTGGTTTCCCAAACAAATTTCTTTGGCACCCTTACAATAAATTCTCCCTGCAGGTTTTGTGTGGTATAGTCGGTTGATGTGAACAGCGGGCTGGTATACGTGACCTTCCGGAAACTAACTGAAGCAGAGGGATTGAATTCAACTACATCATGCCAGTTGAATGTAAACCTCACAGCCGGGGCAACATTATAAAAACTCGTTCTGCTCAAAATATTATTAAACATCAATGGGTTGCTGCGCATGTTTCCGGACAAAGACAGGTCTGCTGAGAAAATAAATTTAGGGTTTTTCTTAAACTGTTTGTTTACTCCGATTCTTGTATTCATTCCGCGTACATCATCCACATTAATGGGTGTACTTACCTGTACTCCGCTACTGTTAATCACCAATGCCTGTATCACAGCATCTTTTTCTGCCGATGCATTGAAGTTGAAACCATATGATACATTATTTTTTACATTGAAAATATTTCCATTCACATTCAAACTGGTTTGCCGGCTCTGCCGCAAATTAGGATTACCGTTTACGATATAAAACGGATTTGAATTATCTGTAACCGGATTGAGATAATTAATAGACGGTGCACTAGCGTTGGTTGACAGGTTAACATTGATCCGGTTCCAGTTCAACCCCGTATTGAATAACAGGTTGGAATAATGAAGCTGGCTGCTTCCTCCTTTTTTATACTGGTTGCTGATCCATTGTTCATACAGGCTCGCCCCGAGATTAAGCTGTACTTTATTGATCCTGTAGCCAAATGAAAGCTGGTTGTTCCAACGCGTCTGTTCTCTCCGGAGATCATTACTTACCGCTACATTCAGGCTATCATAAAAACCCGTTGCGGCATGTTTTGCATAAATACCTACGAGTTGCGCCTGGTTGGAATATTCAATTCTTTCGTTGATACGCAGTGTAAGTTTGGGTGAAAGGGCATCACTGTAATTCATTCCAATACTGGCCGATGTATTGGGCGAATTTGTTGCACGGAGTTGCTGTACTACGAATGTTGACACTGAGGGATATAAAAAGTTATTGATATTCTCGTTGATATTATCAACCGGGTTGCGTGTATAGCTCAGGTTATGATTAAAAGAAATATTTCTTGCTTTCTTTCCTGCGAAACGGTGCGTAAGTGAAACGTTATAACTATACGCATCACTTGTGCCATTGGTATTGCTGTTGCCGGAAGAATTACTGGCCGGGCCGAATTTACTGTTTTGAATTGTACCGGCAGAAAATGCATTGATCTGGTTCATGGCATGCACGAATCCGCCGCTAAAGTTTATCACGGTAAGAGAATCCCGCCAGTTACCACCGGCATTCACGGTATGTGTATTGGTTGCAGCATTGGAATTTGCATTTGTTTGTCCGGACAGTATGGTATCTCCAAAAAACCTTTGCGTGTTTAACTGGTTTACATCCACGTTATTGGTAGCACCATAAAAATATTGTCCGTAAATATTCAGGTTTTTAGTGGGTGAGTGATTAACATTAAGCCCTGCACCGGTAGAAGTAACAATACCATTACTACCACCACCAAAAGAAATATTATTCAGAGATATGGCTCCGTTCATCACGCTCATGCTGGTGATCTGTGAGGCACGATTAAATCCACCCAATGATATAATATCGTTTATAGCAAATCCTGTGCGGTTAATATTATTCCTGTATGCCATCATGCTCATCTGCAGAGTATCACGGAAAGTATTGATAATACCGCCTGCTTCGTATCGTTCAGCCGTACCGCCGCCGACATACAATTTTCCGAACAATGCTTTTTTGATGTTCTTCTTTAAAGTAAGGTTGATCACTTTACCGATCTTACTCATATCGCCATCATTGTTCTGGGCTATTTCATCTTTATCATCCATCACCTGTACTTTATCAACCATATTACTTGGTAAATTCTTCGTAGCCATTTTAGGGTCATCACCAAAAAAACGTTTGCCATCTACCAGTATGCGGTTTACTTTCTGTCCGTTCACTGTGATATCACCATTCTCATCAACCTGAATACCCGGTAATTTTTTTAAGAGATCTTCCAGCAATGCGGTAGGTAATGTTTTGAATGCAGAAGCATTGAACTCGATCGTATCTTTTTTGATCACTACCGGCGGGCGCTCTGCGTAAACGATCACTTCATCCAGTTGTTTGGATGTGCCCGTTAATTTTATCGTACCGAAATTAACAGTGGGTTGTGCGGCTGTTACTACAAAATCTTTCCTATATGCTTCATAACCGGAATAAGTGGCCATTAACCTCAACGGTACATCAAAAGGTAATCCCGGAACTTTAAATTCACCGGCATCAGTCGTTAAACGATAGGTTATGA
>JAQBNJ010000284.1 GCA_028288645.1 Sediminibacterium sp. | reverse complement strand
AAGGCGTTTTGCTGTTCTCATCCTTCGGTTTGTATTTACCGGTTACCAACGGAACATACATTACGCGCCTGCGGCTCTCTTCCCCGAATTTCGGAGATTGTTTTACACGATGCCATAACCGGCCATCATGTACAGACAGATCACCTGCATGCATATCAAAACCTACTTCACGATCATCATCAGTGTTATCAATAAAATATTTTTTACCAAACAACAGTTTCAAAATGTTCTGTTTGTGTGTGCCGGGTAATACACGGAGGCCGCCATTTTCGAACGGACATTCGTCGAGGTGTATCCCTACATTCAGCATCGGCATGATCTTCTGGCCAAGGAACAGGTCGCGCGGAGAATCGGTATGCCAGCCCATTTGCGTGAATGTGCTGTTGGGTGTGTTGATGTAATTATTGATCACCAATCCATCCTTTTCATTCTCTGCAATCCTGCCCTCGTAAGGATTCAGGAACGCCATGAGTGCCTTTAACCTGGGCTCCTCCAGCAGGCTGTGCAACTCGTCACTATACAAGGAAGTGAAGCATAAACGTTGGATCGTTTTATTGCCATGTTCGTCCTTACCGTATTTCAGTGGGATCCCGTTTACCTTATCGCGTTGTTCTGATAACCAAAGCGATTCAAGGCGCTTGAGCTCACTGAGATAGGCGGCCACTTTTTCCTTGCTGATAAAGTTTCTGAATACTATTACACCGTGCTTATCAAAAAATGCCAATTGCTCCGCGGTTACAGTATCGCCCAGCTGAAAATGACTATCCCATTTTTTCATTCGTACTCTATTGCGTTATATTACTAATGTAATGTTAAGGAATTATTACAAAATTGCGAACTTGTAACGTATCAAAAGTGAGCAAATCTAAGCAATTTCTACAGAGTTTTTACCCGGTTAAAGTATAAGAGGTTAATTTACACCTTTTATTATGAAAAAAGGCGGTATGACCTATCGATATTTTTACTTGGTTTTAGCTGTTTTATGCCTGAATACCTCTATTTACTCCCAAAAAGACACCAGTAAGCCCAAACGTTTATTAATTTTCCCCGTTATTGCAAAATCCATAGAAACCGGTTGGTCCTTTGGTACAGCGGGGGCATTAACATTTCGTCTATCGCCTAAAGATACCCTTTCAAGAACGTCGAACCTGCAACTATTATTATTGTACTCTACAAAAAAACAGCTGATCACAGCCATTAACGGCTCCCAGTATTTTGATAAAGAGAAGTATGTACTCAATGAACAGTTCTCTTTCAGTTCCTATCCGGATAAATTCTGGGGTCTTGGGAAGAATACCCCCGACAGTGCCGAAGAATCCTATAAGTTCAACCAGTACTATATCTACCTCCATTTATTGCGCAAAATAGCGCCGGATCTTTTTGTGGGTCTTTTGTTCGAAATGCAGCGTGTATGGGATATTACCTACCAGGCGGGCGGCTTGTTTGATAAGCAGAATGTGCCCGGAAGGACCGGGTATCATGTGGCCGGCCTGGGCTCAAGTATCACCTACGACACGCGGAACAATGCTTTTGCACCGGATAAAGGCTTGTTCTTCCAGTTTTCTTTTAATCATTTTGATAAATTCTGGGGCTCCCAATTCAATTATACCAATGTGGTGCTTGATCTAAGGAAGTATGTGCCCATTTTCCACAACCAGGTATTGGCCTTCCAACTGTTCAGTTTTAATAACACCGGGGAGGTGCCCATTCGTAGCCATGCCTCTTTCGGTGGTGCCAATCGCATGCGCGGCTATTATGATGGGCGGTATAAGGACCTGAACCAATTGATCGTGCAGGGAGAATACCGTTTCCCGGTATACAAAAGATTTGGCGCAGTGGCTTTTGGAGGCGGTGGAAATGTTGGTCGAACCGCTACTGATTACAGTTTCTCCAGCCTCAAATTTTCATATGGCGCCGGCATCCGCTTTGCGCTGGATAAGAAAGAGAAACTCAACCTGCGCGTGGACTACGGGATAGGGCAGGGGAAGAATAGTGGGTTTTATCTGCAATTAGGCGAGGCTTTTTAGAGGACACGAATTTAAGAACACGAATTACACGAATTACGCCGCGCTATCCAAGTTTAGTTCGTGCCAAATTCGTGCAATTCGTGTTCATAATTCGTGTTTTTAATAATCCGCAATTCTTCTACCCAGCAGGTAAACAAAATAAGTAAGCAGGAAAGCCCCGACCACATCAATGCTGTAGTGTACGTGTTGTACAAGTACTAATATGCCCACAACAACCGACGAAAGAAGTGCCAGCCCCTTATCCCTTCTTTTTGAAAAACACAGGAATATCATGAACTGGGTGGAGGTATGGCCCGAATAAAAAAGATCCTTTGTCATGAATACACGCGGGCCGCCGTAGAATAAATTACTGACGGGGTCTATCAGCGGGATGAGTCCATCGGGCGGGTTTAAGGGGAAAAGCGAAATGGTGATCATGCGCGACAGGAAAAGAAGGATCATGCAACAGAAACCAAGCATGAAAAAGGAGGGATTCTGGATGCATCTGAAAAGAAAGTAAGCGATCATCGACCAGATGAAAATAAAAGTAAGCGCAGAAACATCGACCGCCGGTACCAGCGTTAATATAGGATCATTCAGCACAATACCTTCCCGCTGTTCGATCAGTCCAAAAAAATAAGGGAATGATATCAGTATGCCGAGAAAAACTATGCTTCCGATAATGGTCTTTATCCTGAATTTCCGATTGGCCCAGGCCTCTCTCCACGCAATCGCTATGGTCCGATTCATGGTTTGCTGATCTTCCATCCGGCAAAAATAGAGCAGTATTGGCATGAATGAATGCCAATGATAAAATTTCCTCCTAATAATTATTAACTATTAATTTCTAACTATTAATTATCAATAGTGCCACCTTACAAAAGCCTCCATCGCTGCATACTTGGTCATGCCCAATGCTGCGTAGAGGTCGGCCGTATTTCCATTTCTGTCTTCGGCGCGTTGCCAGAATTCGCGGCTGTCGGTTCCCTGGAAAGGAACCATGTCTTTTTGTGACTGGTGTATAAAAATGCCGAAACGTTTTTTCATTACCTGGTCGGGACTCATCGGTATGGCCATTTCAATTTCAGAGATATCCCATTCCTGCCATGCGCCTATGTAGAGCCAGACCCAGCAGTCTTTCGTCCATGTTTCACCCGTGGCTTTCAGGCGTCGTAAACTTTCGAATACGACCTCAAGACATACTTTATGTGTACCATGCGGATCGGCCAGGTCGCCTGCGCAGTAGATCTGGTGCGGTTTGAGTTTTTTCAGCAACTCCATGGTGATGAGTACATCTTCTTCACCCATTGGTTTTTTGTCTACGGTACCGGTCTCATAAAAAGGCAGGTTCATAAAATGCGCCCGGTCCTCGGTGAGCCCAACATAACGGCAGGTTGCTTTTGCCTCGCAACGCCTGATCAATCCTTTGATAGAGCGGATCTCGGCGGTATCTGCCTGATTCTTCTGTTTGTGGTCGATATATTTTCTTGCTGAGTTTAAGATCTCCTGGCTTTTATGATTATCTATCCCGAACATCTCTTCAAACCCAACTGCAAAATCAATAAAGCGCGTTACAAACTCATCGGTTACGGCAATATTGCCGCTGGTTTGGTAGGCAACATGTACCTCATGTCCCTGGTCGTGAAGACGCATAAAAGTTCCTCCCATGCTGATGATATCATCATCGGGGTGAGGGGAGAAGATAACGCATCTTTTGGGATGCGGTTCGCTTCTTTCGGGGTGGGCGGGTATCACGGCATTGGGTTTTCCTCCCGGCCAGCCGGTAATGCTATCGCGAAGCATATAATATACCTCAAGATTTATTTCGTAGGCATCGCCTCTTTCAACCAAAAGATCAGAAAGGCTGTTCTCGATATAATCATCTGCTGTAAGACTTAGTACTGATTTATTCAGTTTCAAAGCCATATAGATCACCGCGCGTTTGATCATTTTTGGCGTCCAGTCGCATTCGCCCGTGAGCCATGGCGATTTTATTCTCGTTAACTCCGCGGCAGCCGGTTCATCCACAATAAATGTGCAATCGTTATGCTGTTGAAGTATACTTGCCGGTACCTGTTCGCTTACATTTCCCTCAACGGACCTGGCGATGATCGCGGCTTTCTGGCCCCATCCCATCAATAGTATGCGTTTTGCTTTTAAAATATTGCTGATACCCATGGTTACGGCCAGCCTGGGAACCTTGGAAATATTTTCGAATTCATAGGTATTGGCAATACGCGTGGTGTTATCCAGGTTTACCAACCTTGTTTTTGAAAAGATACTTGAGCCGGGTTCGTTAAAACCAATATGGCCATTCAAACCGATCCCTAATAGTTGAAGGTCAGCACCACCGGCACTTTCCAGTTCAGCTTCATATTCGGCGCAGTATTTTTTGATCTCATCTTTTGGCCATGCGCCATTGGGTATATGGATATTGGCGGGGTCAATATCAACATGATCAAATAAATGGCGGTGCATAAAACTCCAGTAACTCTGGAACGCATCTTTCTCTATCGGGTAATATTCATCGAGGTTGAAAGTGATCACATTTTTAAAACTCAGGCCTTCCTCTCGATGCATACGTACGAGTTCCGCGTAGAGGTAGATAGGGGTGCCGCCGGTTGCCATGCCCAGGACACAAGGTTCGTTTTGAGACTGCTTTTCACGAATGAGCTTAGCGATCTCCTCTGCTACAAAATGGGAACCCTGCTTTGCAGAAGGAAATATCTTCACAGGAATTTTCTCAAAGGAGTCAACCATGGTCATAACAGGTTAAATTTTCAACAAAAATACATCCTATTTACAGCAAATCGGCTTAAAAATGCAAATAAACCGCATAAAGACGCATAAGCTAGTGTGCATTAACTCATTTTAATGCAGGATCTTTTAATTCAGGTATGTTGTTGGCTGGATCAAAAAAAGCTTTGCTGTAAGTTACGCCCCACCAATCATACCGCTTCAGTTCAGCTAACATCCTTTTTTCAAAGTCAGGCCAACTTTTTGTGTCTTTTGAACTCCATAATACTTCGCTTAATGCGCTCATACGTGGAAAGATCATATATTCTACTTTGGATGGATAGCGCATGTATTCGGTCCACACATTTGCCTGCGCGCCTAAAACATATTTGCTTTCTTCGGTAGATAAAGAATCAGGTATCGGCTCATAACTATATACTTTCTGTATGGTGGTATACCCGCCAATGGTTACCGAATCTTCTTTTTCTTTTTTTGTTTGTGAATGATCAAAATACATCCATGCGCCGGGTGTCATGATCACAGTGTGTTTTTGCCTGGCTGCTTCAATACCACCTTTCTCGCCGCGCCAGCTCATTACCGTAGCGTTTGGAGCAAGACCGCCTTCAAGGATCTCATCCCAGCCAATGATCTGTTTTCCCTTGCTGTTGAGGTATTTTTCTATCCGGCCGATAAAATAACTTTGCAGGCCATGTTCATCTTTCAGGTCTTTTTCCTTGATGAGTTGCTGACAGAAATCAGAACGTTTCCAATTGTCTTTGGGACACTCATCGCCACCGATATGAACATATTTGCCCGGGAAAAGCGGGATCACTTCATCCAATACATCCTGTAGAAAATTAAAAGTGTATTCGGTTGGTGCAAACACATCGGGGAACACGCCCCAAACCTGCTGAACCTGTTTACCTGTGCTATCGCCGCTCCACACAGTATTTTTTGGATGTTTGGTAGCTTCATCCGGGAAACAGCTCAGTTGCGGATATGCAGCGATGGCCGCGGAAGCATGACCGGGTAATTCAATTTCCGGTACTATGGTGATATAGCGGTCAGATGCATATTTTACAATGTCTTTGATCTGTTCCTGCGTATAAAAACCGCCGTATTTTGTCATATCGTTGCCCTTGCCCGGGTAGCGGCCGATAATGGTTCCATTGCGATAGCCGCCAACCTGTGTAAGTTTTGGATATTTTTTGATCTCGATGCGCCAGCCCTGGTCCTCAGTTAAATGCCAATGGAACGTATTCATTTTATACATGGCAATGAAATCGATGTATTTTTTTACGAACGATACAGGGAAGAAATGCCGGCCCACATCCAGGTGCATGCCGCGGTAAGCGAATCTTGGTTTATCATCTATGTTAACACATGGTACAGAAAGGCTTTTCTTTTTTTCCATCGGCAGTAACTGGATAAGCGATTGTATTGCATAGAAAGTACCTAAAGAACCTGATCCGCCAATTTCAATACCATTGGGTGTAACGATCATGGCATATGCGCCCGGTACCGGGTGATCGATCTGTTCAATATCCAATACGATATTGTTTTTATTATTTTTTTGTGAACGACCGTTTTTAATGACGGGTAAACGAAAACCATAAAACTTCTGCATGTAATCGTTCAGGAACTGAGCAGATCTTTCAAGCCCCGTTTCGGAAAGTACGATAGAAGTAGCGGGCGTGATCACAAAATTTCCCGGTTGTGTTTCTACCTTGGTGGGTTTGGGAATGATGTTGACTTCCTGTGCACCGGCAACTACTGCGAATAGTACGGCAATGGCGAGTAATGTTTGTTTCATAAGGGGCTTTGTTATTTTGTCTGTGTCGATAAATCAGGGCAAAGTTATAAATGAATAGATACTCACTCAATGGACTATTAACGACGGACAATGGATAATATTCCGGTACACTGTCTCAAAATAAAAAAGATTCCCATGTAAACAGGAATCTTTTTATAGTATTTTACATTAAATGATCATTCAACTCTTGTTAGCTTGATGATATTGGTTGGTAAATGCTTGTCAACCGGTGTGCTGCCGGTATTCACTACCACATCTCCCGTGTTAACAAAACCTCTTTCTTTTAAGATCTGGATCTGGTCGTAAATGATATCATCCAGGCTGTCTTC
>JAQBNJ010000271.1 GCA_028288645.1 Sediminibacterium sp. | reverse complement strand
CGCCATCGGTTCGAAACTGATCGCTACTTTGCTGGAAGCTGCGGGAGCGGACCATATAATTACTATGGATTTACACGCACCACAGATACAGGCATTCTTTGATGTACCCGTGGATCACCTGGATAGTTCAGCTATTTTTATTCCTTATATAGAACAACTAAAACTCGCCAACCTGTCTTTTGCGGCACCCGATGTGGGCAGCACCAACCGCGTAAGGGAAGTAGCCAGCTATTTCAATGCCGAAATGGTGATCTGCGATAAACACCGCAAACGCGCCAACGAAATTGCCAGCATGGTAGTGATCGGCGATGTTACCGGCAAGGACGTGATATTGGTAGATGATATCTGTGACACGGGCGGAACATTGGCCAAAGCTGCCGGCCTGCTCAAAGACAAAGGCGCCCGCAGCGTTCGCGCCCTCATAACCCACCCTGTATTAAGCGGCAAAGCCTACGAAAACATAGAAAACAGCGTTTTGGAAGAACTGGTGGTATGCGATACAATCCCGTTAAGGCAGGAAAGCCCCAAAATAAAGGTCATTTCCGTAGCGGACCTGTTTGCAATTGCTATACGTAATGCCTATGAAAATAAGAGCATTACGAGCCTTTTCATACACTCCCAGCTTCGGGGGAGGGACAAGTAGAATTAATAATTAATAGTTAATAATTAATAATTACTTGAAATTCATAGTGTTAGTCCATGTTTCGAGATTTATGAATATTCAATTATTAATTATTAACTACTAATTATTAATTGCCTTACTTTTGCCGTCCAAAAAATAATACAATGAAAACAATTACAATCGAAGGTCACCTGAGGACCGAGCATGGCAAAAAAGCCGCCCGCCAGATTCGCTCTCAGGACAATGTGCCGGGTGTAATTTACGGGGGTGACCAGGAAGTGAACTTTTATGCTTCTGCAAAGGCTTTCAAACCTTTGGTGTACACTGGTGAATTTCAACTGGCCGAAGTAACGGTAGACGGCAAAACGTACAAATGCATTTTGAAAGATCTGCAATTTGACAAAGTACAGGATTCACTGATCCACGTTGATCTGCTGGAACTGGTTGGAGACAAAAAAGTAGTAGCTACTTTGCCTATTAAATTTACAGGCGTATCTGTAGGTGTGAAAGGTGGTGGTAAACTGGTCACCAAACTCAAATCTTTAAAAGTAAAATCTTTACCTAAAGACCTGAGAGAAACGATCAACGTAGACATCACTAACCTCGACCTGAACGGAAACATCCGTGTGGAAGATGTGAAAATAGATGGTATGGAGATCCTGAACTCTCCGCGTATTCCTATCGCATCTGTTGTGTTAACACGCCAGCTGAAACAGGAAGAAGCAACTGCTACAAAAGACGAGAAGAAGAAGTAGTAGCGCTCAAATAGTATTGATAGAGGCTGCCCGATGGGTGGCCTTTTTCGTTGGTCAAACGTTTGGGGTTTGTAGTTTGGGGTTTGTGGTTCGTTGAAATTCGAAACCGCCGGCCGTCTTTGTGTCCTCACAAAGACCATTTCACATTAGTTCACTTACATTCTTATAGGCGATATCGCATCTTACAGGTGTATTGCCGTTTGTTACTCCCTGCCGATATTATCTCGTTTACTATAAATTCACAGGCCTTGTGAGGACACAAGGCCGGGCCCGCCGAACGTTTGTGGTTTGTAGTTCGTTGAAATTCCGAATTAGCTTCAAATTTCAGGCAGGCTGATGTTTGTTATGGGTTTAAAAGTTCAACGAACCACAAACTACAAACCACAAACCCCAAACGTTTGACCAAACCCCAAACTAACTCGAAGACGGGATCGCCGCATAGAACGTACTCCCTTTCTTCTCCGTACTCTCCAGCCATATATGCCCGTTGTTCTTTTCAATGAATTCTTTGCAGAGTTTTAACCCGAGGCCGGTTCCTTTCTCATTGGATGTGCCGTTGCTTGAAACAATATTGGCGGAGCCGCTGAAAACAGATGTCTTGATCTCTTCATTCATACCCATACCCGTATCAGTCACTTCAATAATGATATGGCTGTCTTTTTCATATGCACGGATGGTAATGCAACCATCATGGTAACTGTATTTGATGGCGTTGGATACAAGGTTTCGTATCACCAGCATGAGGTGATCGGGATCAGCAAAAACAGACAGGCCGGTAGTATTGTATTCGAAACTGATATTCTTTGTTTCGAATGATTGCCTGAAAAGGGTTGCATTTTTTTCTATCAGTTCATCCAATGCAATTTTTTCAGGCGCGGCTTTTATTCCCTGGAACTGGTTAAGGCTCCATCTTAAAAGATTATCAAGCGTACTGTGTAAATGGTCGACTTCAGAAGATAATCTCGCGGAGATCTGTTTGAACATTTCGGGTGACATATATTCTTTGTTCACAAGGTCCAGCGAATTTCTCAGCTGGCCGATAGGGGAACGCAGATCGTGTGCAATGATGGAAAACAATTTCTGCTTGGTGTTATTCAGTTCCTGCAGTTCTTTGTTCTTTTCCTCTACCTGGTCCTGGTAATCCTGTTGTTCCTTTTTAAAGAAGATAAGCGCCATCACCAGTATCAGCAGCGACCAGCTGATATTGAAAATGACCCTGCCGAAAGGGACTTGTCCATACACAAAAGAAGAGTTCTGTATAAATATCCTGACACCGATAAATAACAGGCAATTAAAAAGGCTGATCAGGAAGATGTATTTCTTCTCATTAAAATAAATGATGATCACCACCAGGTTGGCTATCAGGTAGTATTCCCCGCCATTCCTGAAATACACTGCTTCGATGATAAAAAGCACGCTTGCCAGGAAAGTTAATATGAGACGACTTAAGAGAAACCTGCGATAGCTGTTGATAACAAGTATGATAATGCTTCCGCTAAAAAGTAAAAAATTAATGATCGACAGTAATGGTTTTTCCTGCACAAAATTCAGGGTACAGAAAAAAAGATTGATAGGAACACCCGTGGCAACAACTACGTTGAGTAATTGTGTTTTCTTCTTCTCATGAAAGGTCAGGCGATCACTGATACCGATATTGGCAACTCTTACGCCAAAGGAATAGATATTTTGGAATACTGGTCTCAGCATGTTTTGGTAATGGGGCTGTTGTGAAATTAATACAAGTAGGTTGAAATACGGAGAGAAATAAGCCATGAGCTATGAGCTACGAGCTGCGAGCAAGCCGCCGTTGGCTCAAAGCTCGCGACTCACAGCTCACAGCTTGCTTTTTTGCGCAAACAGTTTACTTTTGCCCCACTGTATGAATAAATTCCTCATAATCGGTCTCGGCAATATTGGTGATGAATACCGGCATACCCGTCATAATATCGGGTTTGATGTGGTCAGCGCATTTGTGCTGAAGCATAATGCGTTTTTTAAAATGGACAGGCTGGCAGAAGTAGCAGAAGTAAAATGGAAGGGAAAGACCTTTTTCTGCATCAAACCCACCACTTACATGAACCTGAGTGGCAAAGCATTCAAATACTGGATGGATAAGGAAAAGATAGAGATCGCCAATACATTGACCATTGTTGACGACCTGGCGCTCCCATTGAATAAGCTACGTTTACGCGGATCGGGAAGTGATGCGGGGCATAACGGATTGAGCGATATCCAGCTTACATTGGGTACGGATCAATATCCCAAACTGCGTTTCGGTATCGGTAACAATTTTCCCAAAGGCCGGCAGGTTGATTTTGTATTGGGAAAATGGACACCAGATGAAGCGCCTATCGTTCAGAAGAAAATAGAAAAATGCATGGAAGTGATCGAATCTTTTGCAGCCATTGGCCTTGAAAGAACAATGAGCAGTACAAATAACCTTGATTTTACATAATAAGGTTGGTATTTTTGAACACCAGCCATGAGTTACAGCTCATAGCTGTCCTTAAAATCTTATGCTATGAAAATATTTTGCGTTGGTAGAAATTATGCCGATCATGCAAAGGAGTTGGGTAACGCGATTCCTGAAGAACCGGTGATCTTTATGAAACCCAAGACTGCCTTAATGCAATCGAATGCGCCTTTTTATTACC
>JAQBNJ010000257.1 GCA_028288645.1 Sediminibacterium sp. | reverse complement strand
AAAAGATTCAGGCGGCAGAATATACACCTGAGAGAAAAATACCAGAACAACGGGAAAGCTATATGGACAGCAGTTTTTGATAAATTCAAACATTTGTTCCCGCAGATGCTGTTCGTTTCATTGCCTTTGTTTGCACTGATGTTGCGCCTGTTGTATGTTCGCAGAAAACAGTTCTTTTATGTGAACCATATTGTGTTTTCGATTCACCTGTACTGCGGTACTTTCATTATTATCCTGACAGGAATATTGTTGAGTGCTCTCGCTGATATGGCGAACCTTAGCACTGAATGGATCGGTTTGCTGTTCACCCTTGCCGGTTTCTTTTACTGGTATAAATCCATGCGTAATTTTTATGAACAGCGAAGAGCCAAAACAATACTGAAATATTTTCTTGTATTCTTTCTTTCAATGTTTATCTGGATATTCCTTTTTGGTATATTCTTTATTTTCTCGGCCATGGCCATTTAAAAGCGTCCTATGCAAAACACAGCAGATAGTTTTTTACGATTGGTTAAGATCATGGACGAATTGCGTGAGCAGTGCCCATGGGATAAAAAACAGACCATTCATACGTTGAGGCCATTGACACTGGAAGAAACCTATGAATTGACGGATTCTATAACCGATGAGAACTGGAAGGGCATTAAAGAGGAATTGGGCGATATATTGCTGCATATCCTTTTCTACGCAAAGATTGGCCAGGAGCAAAAACAGTTTGAGCTGAAAGAAGTGATCGATGGTATCTGCGAAAAACTCATCTTCCGTCACCCGCATATTTATGGCGATGTGAAAGTAGCCGATGAAGAAGAAGTGAAACGCAACTGGGAAAAATTAAAAATGAAAGAAGGCAAAACATCCGTTCTTAGCGGTGTGCCTCCTTCCTTGCCGGCCATGGTAAAAGCCACCCGCATACAGGAAAAAGCCAAACAGGTAGGGTTTGAATGGGATAACAAAGAAGATGTATGGAAGAAGGTGGAAGAGGAGATAGGTGAGTTAAAAGAAGCGATTGAAATGGACTCCAAAGACAAAATAGACGAGGAATTTGGCGATGTTTTATTCAGCCTGGTAAATTATGCACGGTTTTTGCAGGTTGACGCCGAAGGCGTTTTGGAAAAGACCAATAAGAAGTTTATTTACCGCTTTCAGCAGATGGAAACCATTGCAAACGCGCAGGGGAAGAAGCTGGAAAACCTCTCGCTTACTGAAATGGATGCCATCTGGAATGAAGTGAAGAAGAAAAACACGAATTAGAAAACCCGAATTACACGAATTGGGATAGCCGGAATCACACGAATTAGCAAGACACGAATCACACGAAGCTGCCATTCGTTCGAATTCGTGTAATTCGTTTTTTAATTCGTGTTGTTCCCAAATGCAAATTGTATCCACTTGATCCACTCATTACGACAAGCCGCTTACAAACATGGATACCTGATCATTACAGCGGCATGGCTATATACCATCTCTTTTATTTTCAGCAATTACTGGAGCTACCATTCTTCGCCGCAAAAAGTAAAAAGCAAATTAGAACAACGTTTAAAGGAACAGGAGGCACGTTTTGAAAACATACTAAAGGACACAGCGGTTCTCTATGGATTGCTTAGCCAGTCTCCCGATATTGCGGATCCATTAAAAGAAGATATCGGCTTATTCATTTTTACACAGAATGATGTTGATAGTGATTTAGCGCCCATACTTTCTTACTGGAACACCAACCGGATGTACATAAACAACGAGGAGATGTTCCGGCCGGAGGGAAGTTATTTTGCAGAGAACCAGAACGGTGATTTTGAAATGATCCGGAAGGACATGCAGCTCCGCGGAAAACCGGTGTCTGTGTTTGCGATGTTGCCCATACGATGGTCATATTTTATGGAGAACAAGTACCTGCATACTGAATTTGCAGGGTACAGCGGCATCAATGAACAATACGAGATCAGCGGTGATGCAGAAGCGTTGGGTGTGAACGATGGAAAGGGGCAGGAACTGTTCAGGATAAAATTAAAACCGGGAAGATCATTTATCGCATATGATTCGGTCACCATCTTCCTTCGCGTGCTCGCGATCATTTTCCTGCTTGTTTTCCTGCATTCGCTGGCGCAGGAACTGGTTCGCCGTTACCAGTTCAGAACAGGCTATGCATTTTTACTAGGCTCTGTCATATTCCTTCTGCTGACCGCTTATTTGTTCTCGTTTCCATTCGACTTCAATAAACTTCCCTTATTCGATCCAACAGTATACGCATCGAATGCACTGCATCCATCGCTGGGCGATCTATTGGTGAATGCGATCCTTTTATTCTGGCTGGTAAGTTTTTATAAAACCTATAATGACGGGATCGCCTGGTTTCGTTTTCAACTCGCCCCCAGGATATATGATTATGTGAACCTGCTGGTGCTTACCATCATCGGGTTCCTGCTGGCGGGTGTGATCATCAGCCTGGTAAAAGATTCAAAGATCCCTTTTGATGTAACGAATTTCTTCGGGCTCACCGTATACAGCGTGATCAGTTTTGTAGTACTCTGTTTCCTTGTGCTTTCTTTCTTCTATTTTTCACAGATATTTCTTCGGCCCGCTATCCGCAATGAATTGCCGGTGTATATGCAATGCCTGGCTGTTGCTTTATATGGATTTGCCTATGTTATTTTGTTTGCCTCTACTGCTGACACACGCGTGTACCTCGGTGTATTGGTATGGATACTGGGCTACTTATTATTGCTGAATCTTCGAAAGAAGGACATGAATATTCCCCTGCTCAAATCTTCTTTTTTTATTTTCTGGGTGATGATCTTTGCCATGTCTATTGCTTCAATGGTAATTTACCAGAATGGCATAGTGGAGTTTGAACAGAGAAAACGGATCGCCGAAAAACTGGCACTGCAAACGGATCCTTCGGGTGAGAACCTGTTGAATATTGCGGCCACAAATTTTGATGAGCAGTTCCTGCTCAATAATTTTCACCGTTTGTCGGAGAATGAGTATTCCAATAAATTCATCAAGGACAGCCTGGTTAACCAGAATTTTTCCGGCTACCTGAATAAATACGATACCAGGATCTACACATTTGACAGCCTGCATCACCCCATGTTCAACGAGGACTCATTGAGTTTTGCGGCTATTAAAACGATCATCACCAACAAGGCAAAGCCAACAGCCATACCGGATATTTTTAACTATGAAAGTACAGTAGATGGCTTCAGTTATGTATACCAGAAACTGATACAACGGGATAGTACGGTGTTGGGCTATCTTTTCGTGATCATTAAATCGAAGCGATACAAAAGTGAAGCATTGTATCCCGAACTCTTTAACCAGGTGACAGATGTGGCTTCTGATCTCAATACCAACTATGCCTATGCAGTGTATGCGAGGGGCCGGATGATCAATCACTTCAATACCTATAGTTTTCCTTCACAGCTTGACAGGAAACAAATGTCTGGTTTTGAATTCTCTTATAAGAAAGCTGGTGAGTATAACGAGCTCTGGTATAACGGAACCAACAACAAGCAGGTAATCGTGGTGAAAAGGAATACCTGGTTCATTGAAGCAGTCACTTTGTTTGCCTACCTGTTTTGTTCCTTCCTGTTCATCATCCTGCTTTTTCATTTTGGAAATTATCTGCTGATCGCGCGGTTTAAGTGGAGTGAGTTGCGGAAAATGTTGCGGCTCAATATCCGATCACAGATTCAATCAACCATTATTTTTCTGAGTGTATTTTCCTTTATCGTGATCGGTATCGCAACGATCTCCTTCTTTATTCTTCGTTTTAACCGGAACAATGAGGAACGTCTTTCCAAGTCCATACAGGTGATGGCGAACGAAGTGAACACCAAAATGAATTCTCTGCAGGCTTTTGATGATATGCCTGATAATATCGGGGTGAAGGCTGGTCTTGAAAAAACCATTGCGGATATCTCTGACCTGCACAATGTTGATATCAATTATTATAACCTCAGCGGTAGCCTGGTTATTTCCACACAGCCTTATATCTATAATAAGCAACTGCTCAGTTCAAAAATGGAGCCCAATGCATACCGCGAACTGCAGGAGGGCCATAGTATCCGCTTCCTTCAATCAGAAAAGATCGGTGGGTTTCAATACCTGAGTATCTATGTTCCGCTCACAGATGATAGCGGGAACAACTATGCTTATCTCAATATCCCTTACCTGAATTCGCAGAATGAATTGAACCAGGAGATCTCTGGTTTTCTTGCCACGCTGATCAATCTCAATGCATTTATTTTTCTCATCGCAGGAGCGATCGCATTCTTTTTAACCAGTCGCATCACGGCTTCATTCAGCCTCATCGGCCGGAAGATGCAGGAAATGAATCTCGGCAAGATCAATGAAGCCATTGAATGGACAAGGAACGACGAGATCGGTATGCTGGTTGATGAATATAATAAGATGGTAAAGAAATTAGAAGTAAGTGCGCAGGCATTGGCGCAAAGTGAAAGGGAAGGTGCATGGCGTGAAATGGCAAGACAGGTAGCGCACGAGATCAAGAACCCGCTCACGCCAATGAAATTAAGTATCCAGTATTTGCAGAATGCGATACAAAAAGGCGCGCCTAATGTGAAAGAATTATCAGAGAACATGGCAGTTACCCTGATCGAACAGATAGACCAGCTCTCAAAGATCGCCGGCGATTTTTCGCAGTTCGCCAATATC
>JAQBNJ010000255.1 GCA_028288645.1 Sediminibacterium sp. | reverse complement strand
TAAATTTCGATTTCAATGCATAACTCAATTCAATATTGTGCGTGAACTGCGGCAGGAGATAAGGGTTACCAACCCTGTAGGTTAATGAATCCAGGAAATACGTAAATGGATTCAGATCCTGGTAATTCGGACGTGTGATCCTCCTGCTGTAAGAAACTGTCAGCTGATTATTTTTATTGAACTCATAACTTACAAACAAACTCGGGAACAGGTTGGTGAAATTTCTTTTAAAGGTTGAATCATTCAACACCTGTCTTCCTTTCGCTATCGTATTCTCCAAACGAAGCCCTGTTTGTATACTCCATTTTTTATATTGTTTATTCACGTTAATATATGCCGCATTGATATTCTCATCATAAATAAAATGATTGGAACGGGCATCAGGCGCCCACGATTTATCGGAGAGTTGCCTTGCATAATCTACCTGGTTATCGTTACCCACCATACTGCTTTTGATACCCGCTTCAAGCCTTCCGTTTTTCAAAGGCTGCGTATAGTCTGATTTGAATGACCAGATATTGATCAGTGATGGGATATGGCCCCTGAGGTAAAAAGCACTTCCTACCGGTGCACCGGATCCGCTGTACACATTAGTGGTAAGCAATACATCTGATGTATTGTTATAGGCAACATAATCCAGGTCGGCAGTGAGTTCCTTGCCGGTTGAATCGAATGTATGTTTCCAGTTAAGGTTGCCGGTAAAATTTTTGAAATGCGATTTATTTTCTGTGAGAGATTCAAGATTAGAAAGTACCGACCCATTCTTATCTCTCAAGGTCGTTGTCGTTACCGGTGTAGGATGCCCTTCAAAAGCAAAACCACTTACCACCACACCGAATACATTCTTTTTATTAGGTTGATAATCCAGCCCGAGTTTCAACGTCTGGTTAAAATTGCCGAATTTAAAATTGGTGAGCAGGGAAGAGGAGCCATCGTATGCTCCCGTATTGGTATAAAAATTCCTGTCGATACCAAGCTGGCCCCTGCCACGGAAAAAGTTGGGGTTGTAGCTTCCAAAGAAATTGATCTTGTTCTCGCGGTAGTTGAAATTAAAACTGTTTTGTGATTTGGGCGTCAGGTACATCGCATCCTTCGGCTGAAAAATACCGGCGCTTGCACCCAATGTAAAGCTTCCGTTAAACCCGTTGTTCTTCCCTTTTTTTGTTTTGATATTGATGATGCCCGAATTACCCGAAGCATCATAACGTGCAGAAGGGTTGGTCATGATCTCTACCTGGTCAAGTGAAGACGCAGGCATATTCTTTAAGAGATTTGCAAGATCTGCAGAGGACATATAGGTTGGTTTTCCATCCAGCATAACGATCACCCCTGCTTTTCCGCGAAGGCTGATAGAACCATCACTGGCCACGCTGATGCCCGGCGATTTTTCCAGTATGTCCATAGCAGAAGCTCCGGCACTTGATGGTGAAGCCTCTACATTCACGATGGTCTTGTCTAACTTTGTTTCGATAAATGGTTTTTTGGTTTGCACCACTACTTCATTCATTTCCCTTGTTGCCTGTTTAAGTGCAAATGCCGGAACGGAAACATCCGTTGCACCAAGATCAAAAGCGGCGGATCCTGTTTTAGCATAACCAACCAATGCGATGGACACAAAATATTTTCCGGGTTTTACATTCACCAGTTCATACTGTCCTTCCTGGTCTGATACCGCCAGTTTTGCAAGAGAAGAATCTTTGGCGCGCAACAATGAAACTGTTGCAGATTGAAGTCCTTTGCCTTGTTCATCTTTTACCGAACCGGTTACTTTAGCGGTGGTTTGTGCCATTGCGGCTATGGAGAAAAATGAATAAAAAATACTGAGGGTAAAAAATTTTTTCATGATTGGTTGAGCTTGCTGAAAAGTAAAGTTTAGACGATATGCTGTTTATTAATTCCCAAAAAGTGATAAAGCGATACAGGAAGCGGGTAAAAGGTTATCCCTTTGGTTTAGCGGTTTTTGCAGTGGCGTTTTTTTACATTTTGTATTTGAGATGCACTTCGTGCATAGGTTTTGGCTCTTTTTTTGAGAACCCCGGCAGGTTGGTAACGTAAAATATTGTTTACCGTTACAAGAAGAAACTGTTTTTTACTGAAAACGGAGATGAGTATGATGAAGCCGGAAATAGGGTTACTGAAGTTTTTATAAAAGATTTTTTACCGCTGGCAAGCAGTATTGCAGGGAAATGCACAGAATTGGCCAGGATAAAGTATCAGTGATCCCAATAATCCATTACCTGACGATCGTAACACTTCCACCAAGCGGCGGATCATTTTGCGAGAGCCTGATCACATAATAGTAAGTGCCAACAGGAAGGTCCTTCCCGTTTTGTTTTCCATCCCATGGTTTATCGTAGCCGACGGATTTGAACAGCATTTGTCCTGAACGGTTATAGATCTCAACTATATTGTCCGGGTAATATTTTATTTCAGGCAATTCCCAGGTATCATTGATGCCATCGCCATTGGGCGAAAATGCATTGGGTGAAACAAACGGCGGATTCACAAATGAAGCGGTGACCGAGGTAATGGCCGAGCAACCTTCGGCGGTAGTTATTTTAATATAGTAGGTTCCGTTCTTAAGAATGTTCGTAGGATTGGCAACAGGGATGGTAGCCTGCGCATCCTGCCAATAAGAAATACCGCTCCCCGATGAAACAAGGGATGTAAGGTCCAATATGGCAGGCCTGACCACCGGTTTCAGACCCCCGGTTATTGCAAACAAAGGAAGCGGATTTATTTTTATGATAATCGGTTTTGAAACAAAACAACCATCCTCGTTTGTTGCTTTGATATAATAGGTACCACTCGCCTGAACGGAGTCGGCTGAAAAATAGGGTTGCGTTAATCCGGGGTCAATAAAATAGTTGAATGCCAGGTCAGGCGTACTACCGGTTGTGATCAGGCTATTGGTAATATCGAGCGCCGTATTGGCACAATTGCTTATGAACGACTGCGTCAATTTGAGATCGATCGCTTCTGTAGAATAACGTATCCTCGTGTAAACCGTATCCAGACATCCCTGGTCGGGGTGCGGAGTCAGCTCAACTGCGTAAACAGTGTTTTCAGGCGGGACAACGGGCTGTTTATATATTTCGCCTGTACCCAGTAATTTTGAAAAATCCTCGTTGAACCATCGGTAGCTGCTGAATCCATAGGGTCCGGTAAGACTGAGCGAAGAATCGTTCTGGCAGACAACATTTCCCAGAACGGGCGACAAACAATTCTCATCAACGTCCACATATGCATACCCGAAATGCCCGCCTTTGGTACAGTCGTTGGTAACAAATTCCAAACGGATGGTTGCGCCGGCAAAACCCGCGAGTTTGATCGTTACGGGAGTCCAGTTTTTGAATAAAACACTTGGCGTATTGGGTGATATCTCGAAACCGGGCAATCCCAAAGCTGCAATGTATTCGAAAGAGCTGCAGCCGATATATTGATTGGTGGTAACATTAAAAACCTTCGCCGTAAATTTTGGTTGCTCTTTTACTGTATGATTCGGGTTCTGCATTACAACCGCATAGTGATAGATAAGGCTGAAATTGTTTTTATCTGCAGGAATGGTAAATGTATAGTTCAGGCCTTCTGCTTCTGC
This sequence comes from Sediminibacterium sp., assembly GCA_028288645.1. GTDB lineage: Bacteria > Bacteroidota > Bacteroidia > Chitinophagales > Chitinophagaceae > Sediminibacterium. Next base: position 2,735 of record JAQBNJ010000255.1, on the reverse strand, counting down.
ACCAGAGGAATTATTACCCAGCCTCACGGAATACTTGCTGCCGTTGGGGCAATTGATGGGAAATTCTCCATAGGGATCTTTGGCTACTGTATTCGAACTTTTATAAACAAAATGCTGGTTGGGGTAAGGGATCGAGTATCCCAAAGAGATCCCGTTCGTTGAATCCACATTACCTCTCAATGTTTCCCAATTAGTGAAATTCCCTGCTTCAAAGCCGATATTGGCGGGGCAGCCCTGCCCATTCGCTCCATAATGCCATAGCAGGGAAAGAAATAATACCCAATGATATTTCCACTGTTTTTTGCGGGTGCGCATGAATACGGGTTGGTTCAGTTTAGTAGGGGACACTAAATATACTGAAGACGATGCATTATCCTCCGGCGATATTGGGCTATTTAAGACCGATTTTGAACCACATAGCCACATAGATACATAGGTTGTCACATAGTTTTTATTATTCTTACTGTGTCGTGCTATTTAAAATTCTCTGTGAAACTCTGTGTATTCTGTGACTCTGTGGTGAAGTCTTCGCTTCGATAAAATACCGCCAAATGAGTTTGCTTTTTTTCACCACAGAGACACAGGGAACACGGAGTTTCACAGAGAAGATCATTAATTTCAATACGGTTTGATAGCACTACACGTTAGTCTTAGGATAATACAACCTGGCAGGTTATACTTTTTAGTTTCATGCGTATCAAGGGTTTTCTGCCCGGCAGTTGAGCGAAGAAAATACACTATCCTAATGGCGTTTGGGCCCACTGCGTTGTGGCCCTTGCTTTCCTCCACCGCCCTGGTGCCTTCCACCCCCGCCACCCGGATGCCTTCCTCCTCCACCACCCGAAGACCTGGGTTTTCTTGGATTATACGCAGGCGTTTCTCCAAATTGTTGCGGAACCTGCGCTTTGGTAACGGCGTGGCCGAGCAATTCTTCTATCTGTGCAAATTTCTGTTGTTCTTTTTCGCTTACAAAGGTGTAGGCAGTTCCTTCACTTGCGGCGCGGGCCGTTCGTCCGATACGGTGTATATAGTCTTCGCCATCATTCGGCACATCGTAATTAATTACCAGGTCTATGTCTTCGATGTCGATACCGCGGCTGAGGATATCTGTTGCTACGAGGATCTTCAGTTTTTTGTTCCTGAAATCGAGCAATACCTGTTCCCGTTTATCCTGTTCAAGATCGGAATGGATCTCTTCAATGGAAAAACGTGCTCGTTTGAGCTCACTGCTTAGTTGCTTAACGTTCATTTTCTTGGAACAGAAAACGATCACGCTCTGGAAATCCTTGCTGCTTAAAATATGTTTTACCAATGGGATCTTCTGGGGTTCGTATACAATAAACGCTTCCTGCACGATCTGCTCCGGTGGTTTGGATACGGCGATATTTATCTCCAATGGCTGGTGCAGGATCTTTCTTGCCATCTCGCGCATCTTCATCGGCATGGTTGCGGAAAACAAAAGATTCTGCCTTTTTTTAGGAAGAAATGAAATGATCTTCATAATATCATCATGAAAACCCATATCCAGCATCCTGTCTGCTTCATCCAATATCAGGTATTTCACCGCCTGCATCTTCACATATCCCATATTCAGGTGTGCGATCATGCGGCCGGGTGTGCAAACCACCATATCCACCCCGCTTGATAATGCTTTTTTCTCTGTGGTGAAAGATGTTCCATCGCCACCACCGTATACGGCAATACAACTCACATCGGTAAAATAAGAGAGCCCTTCCATGGTCTGCGCTATCTGCACAGCCAGTTCACGTGTAGGCACAATGATCACTGCGTTGATCAGGTGCGCATCATGCGGTTCGGTAATGATCTTGTTCACTACCGGCAACAGAAACGCAGCGGTTTTGCCTGTCCCGGTTTGCGCGGAGGCAATAATGTCTTTTCCTTCTAAAATTGGTTGGATCACCTGTTCCTGTACGGGAGTTGCGGTTTCATATCCCATGGCATCAATGCCTTCCAGTAGCCTTGTATCGAGTCCGAGTTCAGTAAAATTCAAAATAAGTAGTAATTATTGATATAATGTTTAGGCGTAAAGATAGGCTTCTGTTACGGTTGATGGGTTAGATTGCTGCAGGTTGAGATGTTATTTTTGCCACAGAAGGCACAGATTTGCACTGTTTTCTGTGTAAATCTGGGCCTTCTGTGGCAAATGACTATGTTTTGACTAATTTTTAACCACTGGTATGCAGCCAATTCTATTATTTTTGCGCCCTATTGGCAACCAATTTGCAATTAACTATCTGAAATGAAAAAAACATTACTCGTTCTAGTAGGCATAACCGTTTCTGCCCTGGCTATGTCTCAGTCTACCCCCAACACCAGCAGTAACTCGAAATTGCTCGACCTGAGCAACCGTGCAGCGGACCACCTGATGATCCAGTATGGTGCAGATAGCTGGACCGGCCGTCCCGACAGTGTGCGTACCGGCGGATTCAGCAGGCATTTCAATGTTTATTTTATGTTTGATAAGCCTTTCAAGGGCAACCAGAAACTCAGCATCGCCTATGGTGTTGGTATCGGGAGCAGCAATATGTTCTTCAAGGGTACCAATGTGGACCTCAAATCCAATACCGCCAAACTGCCTTTTACGAATGTAGACAGCGCAAATCATTACAGCAAATTCAAGGTGACCACCATTTATGCCGAGATCCCTGTAGAATTACGTTATTACTCCAATCCTGCCGATCCGGGCAGTTCATGGAAAATGGCGGTGGGTATGA
>JAQBNJ010000245.1 GCA_028288645.1 Sediminibacterium sp. | reverse complement strand
CACCTGACCTTTGCTGTTAGTCAGATTAATAATTTCGTTTTTAAAGATACCACCTTGGCTATTAAGCCATGTCCGTTCTTCCTGATTACTTAGATCGTTAGAAAAATAATTCTTCTTGCAAGCCATAAAAATGACTGTAATCAAACAGATTGAAATAAAGATTATTTTTCTCATTTTGCCTTTTATCAATTAGTTAATGTGTCGCTTCGTTTCCACCTTCATGCTCCTCATCCTTATTCCTCACCTTCGCCATATAAGTAACATTCGGCAACACGTGCAATTGCTCCAATACATAGAACTGGCGGTTTGGATTTTCAAACCTTGTTTTAGTGATGGCGCTGTGTTTATCGTTTGCATTACCGAAGTTGATCGCGTTAGTAGGGCAAGCCTGCTGGCATGCTACTTTGATATCGCTGTCAACCATTGGCCTGCTTTCTTTCTTGGCGCTGAGTTTGCTTTCCTGTAAACGCTGAACGCAGAAAGAACATTTCTCGATCACACCGCGTGAACGAACCGTTACATCAGGATTTAATACCATTCTTGTAAGGTCGTCATTCATATCAAGCACTACATCGTTCACAATACCCACCTGGTTATTCGGGAAGCTGTCGGCGCCTGCATAATCGGCCCAGTTAAAACGGCGCACTTTATACGGACAGTTATTGGCGCAATATCTTGTACCGATACAACGGTTGTAGATCATCTGGTTAATTCCTTCGCTGCTATGGTTGGTAGCTGCAACAGGACAAACATTCTCACAAGGAGCGTTATCGCAGTGCTGGCACATCAATGGCTGGAACACCACGTTCGGGTTATCCATATCGCCACTGTAATATTTATCTATGCGCAACCATTGCATTTCATGGCCGCGTAATACTTCCGGTTTACCAACAATAGAAACGTTGTTCTCTGCATTACATGCGATCACGCAGGCAGCGCAACCGGTACAGGTATTAAGGTCAACACTCATGCCCCATTTGATACCCGGCCTGTCGTACACAGGATAGAGTGTACCCTGCGCCTCGTAATTTTCCAGGCCACCCCATGGTTTCAGTTCTGCTTCACGTTCTTCACGTACTTCAGCCGGGTTGTGTTTGTATTCGGCGAGTGTTAATTCTTTCATTACCTCGGTACGGTTACCTTGTGCGGTATCGTAACGGTTATGTGTTTGTGTTAAGGCAACAGGATATTCATCACCGGTTGAAGTAATGGTAACATCACTGTTCACAAAACTTACAGAAGAACCATTCAGGCTCGCGAGAGGAAATGCATTCTTACCGGTACCGATAACAGCTTTACCCATTTTATCACTGCGGCCATAACCAACAGCGATCGCGATCGTATCAGCCTGTGTTCCGGGAATGATCAATGCAGGTAAAACGATTTCTTTACCATTAACGGTAACTTTTACTACTTTTTTCGCAGGATGTACTTCGTATGCATCTGCCTGGCCGCCGATATTCAGATCTATGTCCAGTAATGTTCTTGCCAATGCAGGGGAAACAATTACATAGTTATCCCAGGTAGCGCGTGTGATCGGATCAGGCAATTCCTGTAACCATGGGTTAGAAGCGCCTTGTCCCGCACCGATACCTATTTTCTCATATAAAACGAGTTCAATCTTTCCGCCTTTTTTAGCGCTGTTCAAAGCAGCAACTGCGCCTGCCACTGCACCACCGTTAAAAGAACCACCGGCGATGGTTGTGCCGGTTGCATTGATCACACCATCCTGCAAAACTTTATCCCAACCGCTTTCACCACCAACTTTCGCGCTCCAGTAATTTTTCAGGAAGGCGAGATAATCATTTGTATTGCCACTCCATTTCAACAGGCTATCCTGCCACTGGCGTGTTTTGAATAAAGGATAAATAGTGGGTTGTATAAAAGAGAAGTGACCGGCTTTTGGCTCAGCATCACCCCAGCTTTCTAAATAGTTATGATCAGGAATTACAAATTTGCAGAGCTCTGTTGTTTCATCCACTTTGGTATTGAAAGAAACGGTTGTTTTTACTTTTGCAAGACCTGTTTTAAATTTAGCCGCATCAACCCATGAGTAAGCAGGGTTCGCGCCGTGGATCAATAAGGCGCCTACGGAACCGGCGTTCATCTCATCAACCAATTTTGCAAAATCACCATCAACACCCTGGCGTGTATTAACCGGTGTTGACCAATCGATGGTCTTTCCGTTCGCGCCGATCGCTTCGTTAATGGCGTTGATCACCACCTGCACATTCATGTCGTTGCTTCCGCAAACCACCAATGCAGCGCCTTTGTTTTCGTTCAGATCCTTGGCAGCTTTTTCAATTCCCGCTTTTAGTTTTGCATCAACGATATTGATAGCCTGTCCGTTAACCGCGCTTAATAATGCGCTCACAACCGCAGCTGTTTCAGAAGGGCGGTGTAAATATTTTTCATCGGCGTTGGCACCTGTTAAGCTGGCGGCACTTTCAAAATGAATGTGCTTGCTCATGGCTGGATGCTTCTCGTCTAATTTTTTACCTGTTGCGTATTGTTTTGAAAACTCAACCGGGCTGATCCAGGTACCGAGAAAATCGGCGCCCACGCTAACGATCGTTTTTGCATTTTCAAAATGATAGGAAGGAAGCGCTCTTTTACCATAAGTAGCTTCATTGGCCAATAACATACCGCTGTAAGAGATCGCATCGTATGTTACGTGACGGCTGCCCGGAAACTTCGCAACAAATTGTGCGATGGCTTCTTTGGTAGAAGGAGAAGTGATGGTGCTGGTTAAAATAACAACAGGCCCAGACAATGATGCGGCAACTGCTTTATCAAAATCTTCAAACCTCGCTACTTCTTTACCATCTATTGTTGGGAAACGCAAACGTGCAGTATCATACAGGTCTAAAACAGAAGCCTGCACACGTGCAGAAGTACCGCCTTTGGTGATCTCACTCAGTTCGTTACCTTCTATTTTAATGGGACGGCCATCGCGCACTTTTGCCAATACGCTGATCGCATCTCCATCCTGTACATAAGTTGTTGCATAATATTTAGAAACACCCGGAACAATATCTTCGGGTTTATTCGCAAACGGGATCGCCCTCTTGATCGGCATTTCACAGCTGGCAGCCACTGCGGCAGCAGCGGTACTGAAACCGAGATACTTCAAAAAATCCCTGCGTGGCGCTTTTGCATCTAAAAAGCTGGTCTTGCTTTCATCGGCTGCAAAAGGTAGTTCTTCCTTGAATTCGTCTTTTACATCTTTGTTGTAAGCTTCAGACTGATTCAGCTCTCCAAAACTTTGCCAGTGCTTTTTTTGCTCCATTATACTAATTTGATAATTATGTTAATTCGATAATTGGATAATGTGATAATTGGATAATGATGTACAATACTCTGATTCTGTTTTTCATTATCACATCATCAGATTATCACATCATCACATTAAATCAATAGTGAC
>JAQBNJ010000234.1 GCA_028288645.1 Sediminibacterium sp. | reverse complement strand
TATATTTCTACAAACAGGTCACCCTTCCAGGGTTTTAGTTTCTTCCGAACAACTGAGGTTGCCTGAGCAACAACGGCAGAGATTACGTTTAATGTATTATTTCGCTGATCTTTCTTAATACTCTTTCAATATCCTCCAACTGAAGATTAGAGCCCGATGGCAGGCATAACCCCTGTTCAAATAATTTTTCAGAAACACCATTCACGAAACGGGGTGCATCAGCAAAAACAGGTTGCAGATGCATGGGTTTCCATAAAGGCCGGGATTCAATGTTATCCTTTTCAAGATGCAGCCTGATATCTTCTCTTGTAATGCTGTTTGTTTGTGAGCGATCTACCAAAACACATGTTAACCAGCGGTTGCTGAAGCTGTCAGCCATCTCTGGTTGAAAATGAATACCGGGGATATTTTTTAATGCGTCATAATATAATTCATAATTTCTCCGGCGCTGTTGAATACGTTCATCCAATACCTGCATTTGGCCGCGCCCGATGCCTGCGAGTACATTACTCATACGATAGTTATAACCGATATGACTATGCTGGTAATGAGGCGCTGCATCTCTTGCCTGTGTAGCCAGGAAACGCGCATTTTTTATCCATTCTTCATTTGCTGAAATTAAAGCTCCCCCACTTGATGTTGTAATGATCTTGTTCCCGTTAAAACTCAATATACCCATATCGCCAAAAGAACCACATGGTTTATTGTGATAAGTTGAGCCCAATGCTTCTGCTGCATCTTCAATAACAGGTACATCATATTGCCTCGCTATTCTTATGATCTCATCCAGTTTAGCGGGCATCCCATAGAGGTGAACAGGGATGATGGCTTTGGGTTTTTTACCTATAGAGAGATAATGTTGAATAGATGCTTCAAGCAATACGGGATCCATGTTCCAGGTATCTTCTTCCGAATCGATGAACACAGGTGTGGCGCCGAGATATACTATGGGGTTTGCAGATGCCGAGAAGGTAAAACTCTGGCAAAGAACAATATCATCTTTCTGTACACCCAATATAATAAGCGCCAGGTGTATGGCAGATGTACCCGAACTTAACACAGCGGTGTTTGCAACGCCGGTATATTTTGAAAGATCCGCCTCAAACCCATCTACATTCGGTCCCAATGGAGCCACCCAGTTGGTAGTAAATGCATCTTCTACAAATGCTTTTTCTGAATGTCCCATATGGGGTGATGATAACCATATCCTGTTTGCCATGTGTTACTCGTGGTTAAATTTGATGATATTCCCCGGAACACCTACTACAACGGCATAATCGGGTATGTCTTCAAGAACCACGGTTCCTGCGCCGATCGTTGCCCATTTTCCTATAGTAATATTCGGTATGATACTGCTGCCCACTCCTACCTGTGTTCCTTCACCAATGCTAACCGTACCTGCTATGGAACTGCCGGGTGCTATGTGTACAAAATCGCCGATCACACAATCATGATCTACTGATGCATTTGTGTTGATGATACAATGTTTGCCAATAACAGCGTTTGAATTGATTGTAACGCCCGCCATTACCACAGTGCCTTCGCCGATGTTACATCTTTTAGACAGGTGTGTTTTGGGATGGATAGCTGTTGCAAAAGTATTTGTAAGTTCTGTTGCGATCCTTTTTCTTATTTTATTGCTTCCTACAGAAATGATCACAGGTATATTCTGTGCCGGCATATCTGTTGTAACGCTATATCCATGTAGCGTGGACAAAACCGGGTTATTATCATTGATCATTTCAATGTCTTCACCCATTTCTTCAATGATCTCTATGATCACTTTAGCATGTCCACCAGCGCCAATTAAAGCAATTTTCCTTTTCATATTCTTATGATTCTGTGTTACCAGAAAATTTTTGCATGGTTACCTGTTCGCCTGCATTGATCCCTTCCCTGATAAATACTTTTCTGATGGTGAGCATTATTATCTTCAGATCAAGTGCAAAACTTATATGATCCACATACCACACATCATATTCAAATTTCTCTTTCCAGCCGATCGCATTACGTCCATTTACCTGTGCCCATCCTGTAATGCCGGGCAGTACTTCATGTCTCCGCGACTGAAAATTACTATATAAAGGAAGATATTCAACCAAAAGCGGGCGCGGCCCTACTAAACTCATATTACCTGCCAATACATTCAGCAATTGCGGTATTTCATCTAAGGATGTTTTACGCAGGAATGACCCCATTCGGGTAAGGCGTTCTGCGTCGGGCAATAACTTGCCGTCTGCATCCTTTTTTTCATTCATGCTTTTGAGCTTGATCAGCCTGAATAATTTTTCATTTTTACCCGGGCGCACCTGGGTAAAAAAAGGCGCCTGATCTGTTGTCAGGAACAATAAAATAATGATCAGCAAAAAAACCGGTAATAGCAATACAAAAAGCACCAATGCAACTACTGTATCAATGATCCGCTTCAATAAACTTCTATACATATTATTTAACGTGTTGTGCTATTAAATTACCAATGTGTCGTTTACGATACTGCAATCTGCCCTAGCCGGACAATCGCTTTGTAGCAAAATAGGTGGGTGGCCCCATAATATATCCCATAGGGATAACCGCTTTGTAGCAAAAAATACGGCGTATTAATACATGCCCCTTTAGGGGCTATCCTCGCGAGATTATGAATAATTTGCGGCAATGTCAAACACATACACCCAATTATATATCCATTGTGTATTTGCGGTAAAATTCCGAAATGCTGCGATCAGTCGTGAATGGGATGAGCGTTTACGGCTTTATATTGCCGCGATTATACAGAACAATGGACACAAAATGCTAGCGATAAATAATGTGCATGATCATCTGCATTTGTTCATAGGGTTGAATCCGTCACAATCTATTTCACATATTATGCAGTTGGTTAAAGGCGATTCTTCTGAATGGATCAACAAACATAAATTAACGCGCATCAAATTTAATTGGCAAACCGGCTACGGTGCATTCAGTCATTCCAAATCCCAGATTCATAATGTTGTTCAATATATTTTGCACCAGGAGGAGCATCATAAAAAAATAAGCTTCCTGGACGAATACAGGAAGATGTTAAAAGATTTCGAGGTTGACTACAATGAGTTGTACATCTTTAAAGAACTCGAATAATAGTCGAAAACCCTAAGGGTAGCCCCTAAAGGGGCATGCGGAATCTCCAACATATTATTGGCTACAAAGCGATAGCCCCTCTGGGGCATTTGGAACATCCTACATTGTTGAGCTACAAAACGGTGATCCTCTGGGTATGGTGCCCAAAACTTATAATTGCATTCATTTTTCACGCAAATCTCAGTTATTATCTCACCTTTTTTTACTCAAAAAAAATGCCTTTCTGGTTATAAAACCCTAGAACTTTAATAAGTCTTGCAAAAACTGAAGGAAGATTTCATTTCTCTTAATGTCACAAGACGTTATTATTTGCAATAACCCAAAATGATCAATAAGAACAATAAGATGCGATGGGTCCATTTACGCCGGTACTTATGCACGGCAAAAGCCATGCGGAATCTTGAAAGGATAGAACCGGGTTTGTAATTTTTTACCGCTGTCATAAAATCCGGATGTGTGTCGGTATTATTATACAGGTTGTCGATCATCAATATATGCATCCTGTACCTGCCGGAGGTGAACCATTCAAGCATCTTGCTGATCCCACCCAAACCAATATTTGCCCCATACGCATTTTCTGCATGCTGCCTGTAAATGATATAGGAATGTTCATCAATATACCATTTGAAACCTCCAATGCGGGTGATGGCATAAGTGGACCAGTCATGAGATGTATCCGATGGAATGGTATCATAGATCTCCTGTACGCGCTTTTGAAAATACCGGGCTGCTTTTTTATTCAGAACAAGGGTACATCCTGCAGAAGCCGCTTCAAAATAATGATCATACAAAGTCTGCCTGGATGATTTGCGGTTAAATAAATATTGTATCAGCCTTTTCAGCCATGTTCTTTCACGCATGATCCTGCCTTCTGAATCGCCATGTAATAGATTAGAAGCGTAGCCATCAGAATGGCTATTGGTAAGGGCGCTGATCGCAGCATCCATTTTGGCAGGAAGCCATACATCGTCCTGGTCGCTATAGGCCATGAAGTCTATATCAGAAAGTTCGATCTCTTTAACTATGCTGTAGAAATTTTTTGTAACGCGAAGTTGTGCCGGTTTCGGAGTTAATAAAAATACTTTACCTGTGCGTTCAGCATATTCATTTATAATGTTGACTGTTCTATCCGACGAATGATCATCCCTTACAAATACGGATATATCCACGTTTTGCTGCGCCAATATTGAATCCATTTGCTGGCGGATGTATTTTTCTCCATTGTAAGTTGCCATTAAGACCGCAACCTTAGGTAAGCCCGAGTTCTGTAATTCCATTTTGCCTGGTAAACGCTCTTTATTCAATTAACGGGTTGATCAGTTTTTAATGAAGAGCATATTCTTAACATGCTTCACCAATGAGAATACTAAAAAGAAAGGTATAGCAGGATATAACCTGTTTCGTTTGCAGTAATCGACATACATTCTCATTTCGCCTTTGCGCATTTTCCACCTGTTGTCACTGATGCCGCCGGGTGTTAAGGGCAACCGGTGCAGCGAACATAAAGGCATATCAAGGTACCAGATGCCAAATTTTTCTGCGGTGCGCAGGATAAAATCATGATCCTCTGCAAATTCCATTTGTTCATTGAACCAGATACCATTTTGAACGTGGACGCCCAATGACGGTGTGACCATTGGATTTTTTAAAAGGACATCATCAGCTGAAAATCTTTTTATTCTGGGTATAGATGCCCGCCATTGATCCGCTATTGTAAAAGAAGTTTTACCCGCTATAGCAAATGAATGCCCTAGTGCACGGATATTCCTGTTTTGTGAGATGCAATAGCTGATTATCTCAATTTTTCGTGGATGAAAAATATCATCCGCATCCAAAAATAAGATCCATGGACCAACTGCTAGCTGCATACCGCGGTTCCT
>JAQBNJ010000221.1 GCA_028288645.1 Sediminibacterium sp. | reverse complement strand
CGGTTATCAGCTCTTTGTTTGCCATATCAGAGAATCCCCCAGAAAAATCAATTACATCCTTTAGATTTTCTTTGCCCGTCATTTCATAGATCGCAGGGCGTTTTACTTCTCCGGCCAGTTCAACTCTTTTTATATAAGGATTCACTCTTATTACATCCTGGTCTCTGAGCAACATGTTTTTGCTCAGGTCGCCATGCAAGAGGAAATCATAAAAATCGAAACTTGCCACTTTTTTGCCATCGCGAACCAGGTCTATTGAACGTAACGAGCCATTTTGTGACGGACCTCCCGAAAGATATAATGCATTGGCAATGGTAGCTAAAGAAGGCAATGTATACGAAGCGGGATGAGCAACCTCTCCGATAAGAGTTACACGTATGCTTCTAATTTCACCCAAAACCATTTGAAACGAGGTCTTGCCGGAATTCAGACCGGCGTACACCGTAGCTAATTGTTTACGAACCCTGATTCTTGCCTCTTCCATGGAAAGACCACTTACAAATACCGGCCCGACACTGGGTATACGGATAAATCCATCAGGCGATACTTCAAGCTTGTATTGTGTTTCCGAGTATCCATAAATATCGAGTACGAGTTTATCGCCGGGCCCCAAAATATAATTACTTGGCGTAGCGATTTTCAGATTGGGTTCAAAAGTGAGGTTCTGATTAGAAAAGAATTCCGAGCCGAAAATCTTGTTTGGCGCCTTGAATTCGTGATCCTGGTTGGATTTGCCTGTGTTACCATTCCGGTCATAAATTCCCGGATCACTAGCGTTATCTTTAGTGGAGCGGCCATTGCCTTCGAGTTTGGCCATTCTTGTTTTTAACTTGGCTATCTGTTCGGGTGTTAAACCCGCTTCGGCTGCTTTTTGCTCCATTTGATCGCCACTCAAACCCTTCAGATTTGCACGGTTTACCAATTGAATAATTTGATCGTCAGTAAGTTCATCTATGTTGATCTTACTAATATCTGTATTCTGTCCAAAGGAAGAAAGCGTTAAAAGGAAACTTATGAACAAAAAAATGATTTTCTTATAACCCATAAAGAGGTTTTTGTATATTAAAGATCTATTTAATACTGTGTAAGGACTCAACTAAAGATTATGTGCTAATAGGGGTTCTATAAAATGGCATGACTTCGTCTATCTCACTCACAATTAAGCTGTTACGCAGTGTTGGGTAGGAGTTTTATTACTTTTCTGCAAATATAGTGGACGGGGAACTTAGGGACAACTTTATTTATAAATAAATAGACAAATATGACTTACGCTGTTGGTATTCAGGTCTTTCAAAATTGGCCCCCGAACAAAGAAATTCTTACCAGTTGTTATACTCGATTTCTTTATAGAGCCCTTTTAGTCCTTTATCCAGATCAATGTTAGCTTGCCAACCCATCGTTTTCATTTTTGAAACATCCATGAGCTTTCGTGGCGTTCCGTCAGGTTTGGTGAGATCAAATTTTATTTCAGATTCATATCCTACAATATTTCTTATCTTTTCTGCGAGCTCCAGGATGGTTACCTCAATACCTGATCCAATATTGATAAAGCCCCTGCTGCTATAATTCTGCATTAAAAAAAGGCAGGCATCAGCCAGGTCATCTACATGCAAAAAATCCCGTTTTGCGTTGCCTGTGCCCCATATGTCAACAGAGGGGGAACCATTACGTCGGGCAGTAATGAATTTTCTAAAAAGGGCAGGCAGAACATGTGATTTTTGCAGGTCATAATTATCATTGGGTCCATACAGGTTAGTGGGCATTACCGAAATAAAGTTACAACCATACTGCGCACGGTAAGAATCACATAATTCAATACCTGCAATCTTGGCAATAGCATACGGCTGATTGGTTTCTTCAAGATAACCTGACAGAAGATATTCTTCCTGTAAAGGCTGCGGTGCCATTTTGGGATAGATGCAGGAGGAGCCCAGAAATAATAGTTTTTGAACATTATTTATATAAGAAGCATGTATAACATTGGCTTCGATCAGGAGATTATCATAAATAAACTCTGCGCGATACGTATTATTGGCAGCAATACCCCCCACTTTGGCGGCAGCCAAAAAAACAAAAGCAGGCTTTTCGTGTTCGAGAAATTGATTCACCTGTTGTTGGTTACGCAGGTCAAGTTCATCCGAAGTTCTTGTAACAATATTTAAAAAACCGTCTTTCTGAAGTTTTCTTACAATTGAACTTCCCACCATTCCCCTGTGCCCGGCTACATATATTTTATCCTGTTTTTCCATGATACCTGTTGAAGTCGCTCACTAAGGAAAATTACTCAAATTCGTTTTTAATCCCGAAGCCGCTTTTTTTAAGAAACTGCTCCTTTTCAAACATTGTAAGATCAGCCGCCACCATTTCTTTTACTATTGCATCCAATGTATAAGTCGGGGCCCATCCTAATTCCCGGTTGGCTTTGGAAGGATCGCCAATTAAAAGATCCACCTCTGTCGGGCGATAATAGCGCGGATCTACTTTTAATACCGTCTTGCCAACAGGGATATTAAACCGCCCCGTACAGGCAGATACGGTTGCTGTTTCTTTTTCAGCTTCCCCTTCGAAATGAAGTTCCACCCCAATTTCGTAAAAAGCCATTTTTACAAAATCCCTTATCCGGGTAGTAATTCCTGTGGCTATAACAAAATCTTCCGGGTTTTCCTGTTGTAACATCAGCCACATTGCCTCAACGTAATCTTTGGCATGCCCCCAATCGCGTTGTGCGTCAAGATTGCCGAGGTAGAGCGTATCCTGTAACCCTAAAGCTATTTTGGCCACCGCACGTGTGATCTTCCTGGTCACAAAAGTCTCACCACGCAAAGGAGATTCATGATTGAAAAGAATTCCATTGCAGGCAAACATCCCATAGGCCTCCCTGTAGTTAACGGTAATCCAGTACGCATATAGCTTGGCGATTGCATATGGAGAGCGTGGATAAAAAGGTGTGGTTTCACTTTGCGGAACCTCCTGCACAAGGCCATATAATTCTGAAGTGGATGCCTGGTAAACTCTAGTATGTTTTGTCAACCCCAGCAATCTTACAGCTTCGAGTATGCGAAGTGTACCGATGCCATCTGCATTGGCGGTATATTCAGGTGTTTCAAAACTCACGTGCACATGACTCATTGCGGCAAGATTATAAATCTCGTCGGGTTTTATTTCCTGGATAATGCGTATCAGGTTTGTGGAATCGGTCAGGTCCCCATAATGAAGTGTAAGATGACGATGGGGAATATGCGGGTCTTCATATAAATGGTCTATGCGGTCAGTATTAAACAAAGAACTTCTTCTTTTAATGCCGTGCACCTCGTAATTTTTTTTCAACAATAACTCAGTCAGATATGCTCCATCCTGCCCTGTGATACCGGTGATTAATGCTTTCTTCATGTCTGTTTCTCTCTGAATTTCTGAATAAAGTCTATACGTTATATGTTTTGTTCACGGATCCTACAAACCGGAAATCATCTCTCCGGGGCCTAAGTAATTTTTAATTTCGCCAATACTGAACATCCGGTTACAATGTTTCCGCAAGATGCAATTAAAAGAACGCCAAATATAAATACGTTTTCATTGTAAACAACATCTATCATCCCCAACCGGTGTTTCAGTATATTCTGCTATGCTTTACCATAGTTCGTTGCCTTAAAAAAATAACGGGCAATCCAGACAAATTACCTGCCAATAAGATACTTGCGTATCAACAGGCCGATGTCCTGAACGGTGGATACCCGATCTACATCAGCCTTATCAAAGCCGTAAAATGCCCCAAAAGTATTATGAGGGTTAATCGAATCGCCGATATAGCCGTGGTCTCCGGTAACTATGATTCGATACTTCTCAGGGCCCGCATTTTTTAAAATGGCCAATAACTTCTCATTGGTGAATTGCCAATATTTTGCATAGTTATCGACTGTTAAATCGGCGTAAGGAAATTCACTGCCAAAAGTATAAGGGCTGTGCGGCATCAGCAAATGAAAATATTTAAATTCAGTATTTGTGTTCTTGTTTTTGAAGGCCTGGTTTAGCTTTTGGATCACCGTTTGGTTATAACTATACGCGCTATAATCCTTCAGCCAGCTTTCCAGGTTAACCGGTGTTGATGAAGCTTCTTTTACAAATAAGTAAAGCGAATTATATAAAAAAAGTTCTATGAAAGATTTTGGCATTCTGCTGTGCCTGAACACCGGCTTTTCTCCTGCGATATCAAAATAACT
>JAQBNJ010000218.1 GCA_028288645.1 Sediminibacterium sp. | reverse complement strand
TCGGTAAATTTTTCCCCAACCTCATCTACATCGTCTTTTATCTTATCAACCAAAGCTCTGCCTTCTCTTGTATGCAGGTAATGTACCACGGCTGCGCCGATTACGGCGCCGGCCAATAATCCTAATGTGAATTTCATAAAGTTATTTTAGATGACTATAGAAATAATTATACCGCGCTACAGTTATAAAAAATGGCTGTATGCCCCCTGTGGAAAAAGTTTTGCACACAGATGGATGAGCGTGTATTGAACGTCTAAAAGAATCACAAATTTAGCAGGATCCGGTACGTTTTCTGTTGGGATTGATTAATTTGTAAGGGAGGTTTGTACCTGTTACACTTTATATTCTTTGGCATGAACATAAATAAGATCCAATGTCAAACAAGCATGTTACAATACTTGTCTTCATTTTAACTGTCGCAACCGGCGGGGTGAATCTTGCCGGTGCACAGCAAACGAAGCAGGAGATAAAGGCGGGAAAAGAAGCCATCATCAAACAGAAGATAGCTGATAAAAAATATGTTTTTATTGTGCAGTCAGTAACGCCAATGCGGGGAAATATTCGCCAACTATCCGCAGAATATGATTTGCGCGTCGCACCCGACAGCATCATTTCTTATCTTCCTTATTTTGGGCAGGCCTACTCCGCCCCGGTAAATCCATCCGAAGGCGGTATCAAATTCGCTTCAGTTACATTTGAGTATACATCAACCAGCCGCAACAAGGGCGGATGGGATATCACGATCAAACCCAGGGATGTATCGGAAGTACAACAACTATTCTTTAGCATTTTTCCAAACGGGAGCGCTACCCTACAGGTGATCAGCACTAACAGGCAACCGATCTCATTTAGCGGGTATATCTCCGAAAGGAACTAAACTATAGCAGCTGTCGGCCGCGCCCGATGGCAGTTTGCAAAACCTTTGTGTCGGTTGGTATCACAATTAACACCAGCCGCGATATAATAAGCCTACCTTGATGTGATGAAGGCCTCAACCGTTCAACCGTGGATGCAGTTGCCACTCTCTTCCACCCACCTGAGTAAATTATTCCGGGATACTGCTACCCACAATGGATTCAATACGATCGGTCAATTATTGTCGATAAAATTGACCAATGTTTTACAGATGGATTGGTTTACACCGGCAATGATGGATGAGATCGCTTCCATCGTAAAAAAGCTTAAGAGAGAAAAATAAAGCTGCTTTTCGATGATCTGTAGAAATATTTCCGCGGCTTACTAAGGCCGCGCGAAATGGTACGGGAATAGTTTTTACAATAAAGAATGTAGAAATAGTATCCCAATGACGCGATCCAGAATTTTTTCGAAACCTGTTGCTATATTGCCGGTAAGTGAAGATTTTAAAGCAGCAATGAAAAAACAGGATATTAAAACACTGGAAGAGATCATAGACATACCTATAGCAGAACTGGTAAATTATCAATGGTTTACAAAAGAGATACTGGAAGAACTGGAAGATCTTCTGTTTTAATTTTTTGCGAGTTTATACAACTTCTTCAGTATTTCAGCAAGTTCCTTAAACATCGACCCTGTGAACCACTTCATTTCCAATAAGTCGCCGATCGATAATCTCTGAAATTCATATAGGGTATTATATCCATGCTCCAGGGCTGTTCGTGTAAAATTTTCACTCATTCCCACTGAAGACAAGGGCAACCGCAAGGGCGAGCCATCCCCTCCTAAATGTTTCATAAAAATCCTTTTACAGCAATCATAAAAAAACCGTTCCAGTGGCACGGTTTTTAATCCGGATAATTGAGATAAGCGCACTGTTATGGATAGCAGGTTAGAACAGATCGTTAACCGTTCGATCGCATCGCTTCAGTTAAGTGAGGAGTTTAAAAATGCCATGCGCAAACACGGCTTTTATACCCTCAATGAAATTATGAGCCTGCCGCTTACACGGTTGGTACAAATGACATGGTTTACACGGGAAATGCTTGAAGAGCTATCTCAATTTATGTTCAATTCACGCAATGCTGGTAATGAGCGTTGACGATATATTCCAGCCTATAATTTTGAAATTTTGGAATTGGGAAATTTGTTAGAGGCAAGTACTGTTCTGCAATTTCAAAATCTCCTAATTCCAAAATTTCAAAATTTGCCAAAATTATTTTTCCAGCATTTCCCGCTTCGTCCAGCATTCATCCATCGCTCCCCCTGTTGATTTTTGCCCGCGATGCCGCCAGTCGCCATCAACAAAAGAATAATCGAATACAAGGCTCTTGCCTACACTCTCAGCGGTCTTGGTAAAGAACTCGATGTTCTCCGTGTATTTACCGTTTGCGGTAGTGTATGCACCGCCGCCTGCGTTCAGAAATTGTTTGCTGGCAACATTATAAGCGATCCAATGAAAATATTTTCCGGAAAGCACTTTCATCGTCCTGCGTGGATAAAACGGGCTGGCTCTTTTAGATACTTTATCGTTGGTATAATTACCTGTGATCACCCATACACCCGCCAGTTCTCCGGGGCCGCCATCATCGAGGCGTTCCCATTTTTCGTTCGACTGGCTCGTGCTGAGTTTGGTATTCGTCATTTGCATATCATGGCTCCATTCATTTCCTACCTGCGTTGAATCGGTTGAGTTCCATTCGATCTTGCGCAGCAGTTTGTTTCCCTCAACCTTCCAGGTGCCGCCATAAGAGCTGATCATTTTTTTACCGGGTATATCGTAACCCGCTACTGAAAATACATTTCCAGAAAAGATCATCACCGTACGATTCCCCGGCGTACCGTAACCCCATGCGCCGGTAAGGGTAGCCGCAGGTGTTTTGAAACTGCCGGTTGAAAATGCGGTTAATAACATTGTTGCTGACAATAAAATAATTGATGCAGCAACAAATTTTTTAGCTGTTCTCATTTGGGTGGTTTTGATCATTGCTTGAAACTAAAATATT
>JAQBNJ010000216.1 GCA_028288645.1 Sediminibacterium sp. | reverse complement strand
TAGCATAATAGGATATTCGTCTTCGATTATTTCTCTTTGCACAGCTTCTGAAAAAAAACTTGTAGTCACGTAAACACCCATCCATCCTCTTTTTAAACGGGCAACTGTACGAGCAATATGATTGCCTCCTGTTGGAGTATTGGGGCTTTCACACTTGGCTTGCCCCAGCACAATTAATTTAGCTTTCCCAAAATTATTCCCGATTTCCATTCTACCGTAAAAATCGGCACCGCCATCAGATGATGACGGCGTTATCCATCCTTCATAATATCCTTGGGAATAACTCTTCAAGATTTTGGCTGTTACTGCGGAGGCCAACCCTTCAAATCGTGCTTTACGTGCATTATAATACTGATAAATTTCATTAAGTATTTTTTCTTCAGTAGTACCCTTAGCCGGTATTTGTTCATTTTTTGTTA
Organism: Sediminibacterium sp.; assembly: GCA_028288645.1. Classification (GTDB taxonomy): domain Bacteria; phylum Bacteroidota; class Bacteroidia; order Chitinophagales; family Chitinophagaceae; genus Sediminibacterium. The sequence continues at coordinate 5,014 of JAQBNJ010000216.1, read as the reverse complement.
CGGTTAATAATTTTGATACTCTTCTGCGATTTTTTTCTAAAGAATTATTTCCTTGCCTAATCCAACTGACCCAGGATTTGGGGGCATAACGAAGTGTTTCTTCAAAAGTCAGGTTTTTATTTCTTCTATCATTTATCCATCGCCAATCGAATTGTTCATGATCTTCTGCTAAACTGAATACCTGAAAATTGAACGCGTAATTGGAAAAAGTTTGGTCGAGCTTTCTGTCATATTGAGTAACCAATTCTACGCCTTTTATTATTCCAAAACCATTGAATTCAAGAAATCCTTTTGCTTTATTATTTCTGCTGACAGCCTTATAAAAAATCAATGGGGTTGAATGCGGTCTCTTTACAATATTATTATAGATATCAAATGCTTCTAACAAAATTTTATTTCCAGGAGCAAGAGCGGGATCTTTTCCCGGCAGTTTATTATCACCGTAATAGCGTATGTGACCGTTATCAACATCAAATACGTCTTGCCATGGAGTTGTTTCGGAGCCAATTTTATGTGGGCTGCTTCTAATTATGATAGCAGGACGACGTTTGCCAAACTCAGTGTTTATATCGGCAATTTGGCTAATTCCCTTTTCGAGTAGAATTTTATTATAGTTGTCGCAATTTGTAACTGCAAAATGATTTCTGAATCCATCTATCTTTTCAGGGATAGACGAGTATGGGCGACCATAACGAAATATTTCTCCGATTTTTAGTTTGTACATAATGTATTTTAAATGTACACATATTACAGAGTTTATTACTACTTATTAGTTGGCATCTCCAAAACATCCACCCATCATAGAAATGCCACCATAACAGTGGCTAAAAGGCGTTTTCGGATTTTGTTGATTTAATGAGAGATGATTCGCATTCTCATCTCCCAAACTTATACCCCCCACACCCCTCAATACAATACCCTCCATTACCCGGCCTGATATAAAACAACAACACCCGTGCAACAGTATCTACCCGGTAATTAAACAACCGGAACCCCGCCGTTTGCGTTGCATCCGTGAGTTTAACGGTAACAGAATCCAGCACCTGGTAACCGGTGGCGCCGGGAAATACGGTTCCGCTAACCTGGCCACTGGATTGGAGTTCCATCCATTGTCCTGATGGGCTTGCCACTGACCATACACCTGGGCCGCCGATGCTGGCCGCCTGTTGATCTGTCAATACCCATCTTCCCAAAATAGTATTGGGAATGGAGCCATCTGCCGAGCGGCGGCATGCAATACCTGCAAGGATCAACAATATGAGTAAAACAGGCAGCACAGCATTCTTTTTCATGATACACTATTTGTTTTCTGACACATCTTTACAAAGACCTGTTGCATTCAACTACTTAATTTGTCTTTTGCAATAAAATTTATATATAAAGGCAGCGCTTCTTATTTTTCGTGGGTCATGTAGATGAAAAACCGCATAAATATGTCTGTTGGGCTGAATACCCGGCGGCATTATTTTTGCAGCGTCTTAAAATACTAAAACCAATATCCTATGCGTACGCGTATATTAATTCCTATTGCCCTGTCCTTACTGGCAGCCTGCAGCGCCTCCCGCCCTACAGCCCACGTGATCATTAATAATGACAGTGATAAAGACATCCCGTTAAACTTATCTATCTCCAATAAAAAAGACATGGGCCAGTCACCGATGGTTTTTAACATTAATATTAAACCCGGACTGCAGGAAATGGCCCCTGAAAAATTATCCAGAGGCTTTTATTCTGTTTCGGCCGAAACCAGCAATGGGCTTGTATCTACCAGCAGGAACGTAAACTTCGATTCTGACCGTTGGATCATTATCAATTTTATGCACAATGATTCATTGAACATTCAGCGGAAATATGGTTTTGTAGACACCACCATGCTGAAAAAGGTGAACGGTAAATATACCGGCATGGATATGTATAGCGAAAACCGCAGGCCATTCACTTCATCAGACATAGCGCGAACAGCGTCTTTAAAATAACAAGCTCGCATGCCAGGGGAACAGCCGTTTGCAAACCCCCTGGAACTTCATTAACAGTTCGGGCAGGATCGTGTTTACCCTTGTAAAAAATCCTTGCCCACCTGGCAAACTTTAGGAAAGTCTAAAAACTTTCCTAAAGTTGTTTTATACCCCTCCCAAAAGAAAACCGGCTTAACCGTTTAAGAAGATTATTTCCGGGTTTAGTGCTATTGCAAGCTATATTTCAATAAATTCATGTCTCCATTCACTATACCTAACAACCAACGATTGACAGCATGAAAAAGAAATTAGAAACCAAGACACAAGATTCAGGCAACAAGACACAAGATTCAAGTGACAAGCCACAGGATTCAAGGCGGTCGTTTATCCGCAACGCCGCGTTGGCTGCTGCCGGATTTTACATTGTTCCGCGCCATGTATTGGGCCGCGGGTTTGTTGCCCCGAGTGATAAACTGCAGATAGCCGGTGTTGGCGTAGGGGGTAAAGGCGAAAGCGATATCGCCAATTTTTTCAAAAGCGGGAAAGCCGATATTGCTTTTTTATGCGATGTTGATGAACGCTCGATCGTAAAGACCAAAAGCCGCGAACTGTATCCCAAAGCAAAAATTTATAAAGACTACCGCGAGATGCTTGATAAAGAGCATAAAAACATTGATGCGGTTTCTGTTTCCATTCCCGATCACATGCACGCACCGGTTGCTATGGCTGCCATGCAATTGAAGAAACACGTTTATGTACAGAAACCGCTTACCCACGATATTTACGAAGCACGTATGCTTACCAAAGCTGCGCATACGAATAAAGTGGTTACTCAAATGGGTAACCAGGGTGCATCGGGTGATGGTGTGCGCCAATTACAGGAATGGTACAATGCCGGTCTTATCGGCGATGTGCATACTATTTATTGTTATACCGACAGGCCCGTTTGGCCACAGGGCGTTCCGTGGTCAACAGAAAAACCGCCCGTTCCAACCGGACTCGACTGGAACCTTTGGTTGGGAACTGCACCATACAGGGATTATGTGGAGAAACTCGTTCCGTTTAACTGGCGCGGCTGGTGGGATTACGGTACCGGTGCATTGGGCGATATGGCCTGCCATATTATGGCACCAGCATTTGCCGTTCTGGATCTCGGTTATCCTATTTCTGCAGAATGCAGCGTAGCCACTCCATATATCGAGAACTGGACACGCGGCGTATATCCTGATTCAGGCCCGGTTTCTTCTTCTATCACTTTAACCTTTAAAGGGAAGAACGGCAAGCCGGATGTAAAACTTCATTGGATGGATGGCGGTATCCAGCCAACACGCCCTGAAGAACTCGGACCTAACGAGGTGATGGGTGATGGTGGCAACGGCGCCATTTTTATCGGTACAAAAGGCAAGATGATGTGCGGTACTTACGGTAAAGTTCCCACGCTGTTACCTACTTCACGCACCAAAGAAGTAAATACTCCACAAACACTGGCACGTGTTCCTATGGGAGATAACGGCCACTATGCTGCATGGGTAGAAGCGGCTATAGCAGGATATGGATCAGACGCTTCAAAAAACCTCAGTTCCAATTTTGATATCGCAGGACCGTTAACGGAAAGTGTATTGATGGGTAACCTCGCCATACGCAGTTATCATATCGGCATAAAAGGAAAAGATGCCAGGGGAAGAGATACTACCAATTATCCAGGCCGTAACATCAAATTAGTTTGGGATGGCCCGAATATGCGCATCACCAACTTTGATGAAGCAAACCAGTTTGTGAAGAGAACGTATAGGGATGGATGGACACTGGGGGTGTAGAAAGAATTTAATTAAAGAGTCCCGCAATTGCGGGACTCTTTTTTAATATTGAACACTGAACAAGGAATTTTGAATGTTGAAGTAGCGGGCCGAACGTCATTGCGAGGAACGAAGCAAACTGTGTTATAAAACTAAGAATGCCTGCAATTCAAAGAGACCTTTTGAATTGCAGGCATTCAGTTATTCAAGATACAGATTGCTTCGCTCCTCGCAATGACGGCTTCGAATCAAGCTTTCTGCTCTACATCGAAAACTTCTTCATATACTCCGCATCAGCCTGCGCACTTTCCAATGGATTGGTGCCGGTGAACGCTTCCTGTTCTATGATATAATATTTTAACCCTTTGGCTGTTCCCTCTTTGAGAATGGATTTGAAATCGATGGTGCCTTTGCCTATTTGTACAGACTCGTGGCCTTTGGCTGTTTTCAAGAGATCTTTTACATGACATAATTTAAAACGGCCGGGATGTTTATCGAACCATGCTTTGGGATCTTCTCCGGCAGCAACAACCCAGTAAATATCCATTTCAAAATCAACGAGGTCCTTGTCGGTGTTCATCATCATCACGGTCTGCGGCACCTGTCCATCAATCGGTTTGAATGAATAGTCGTGGTTGTGATAAGCAAAGCGGATCCCGTTCTTCTTACAGATCTCTCCGCATTTGTTGAACTCGTCTGCAAACTTTTTAAAATCATCGATCGATTTCTGCGGACCTTTATAAGGACAAATCAAATATTTCATCCCGATCTCCGCAGCTTCAGCAGCTTTGCGTTCAAAGTCTTTCTGGATATCGCAGTGAGATGAAATGATCTTCATACCAAGATCATCCATATATTTTTTGAACTCGGTATTCTTCCATCCCCAGAAAATTCCTTTCGGTCCTTCAAAACTTTCGATCTGTTTGTAACCATAACCAGACACCATTTTCAAAGTAGCGCTCGCATTCGCGGTCATATCTTCTTTCACTGTCCACAACTGCAAACCAAAAGCAGGCAGCGCCTTATACGGTGCCGGTGCAAACAATGAAGATGATTTACCTGCAAAAGGAATACTCAGTGCCAGCGCGGCAAAGCCGCTGTTCTTTAAAAAATCTCTTCTATTACTCATGTTGTTCGTTTTTTAGATGTTTCTGAAATTCGCGCGTCATTTCGAACGAGCGAAGCATCGTGAGAAAACTCATCGGGTTAACAGAAATCGTCATGAGATTTCTCACGATGCTTCGCTCGTTCGAAATGACGTTA
>JAQBNJ010000214.1 GCA_028288645.1 Sediminibacterium sp. | reverse complement strand
TTTCGGCATAACTCTTATAATAATTGGCAATATCCAGATCACTATGATACGGAAAATCAATTCCATGCCAGGAATTGCGCTGGTTTTGCACCCACATTGGTGCCCCTTTAACATTATCGGGATTCATCGTGAAAGGTGGCCTAAACTCAAATTTTTGTGCACGGCCTTTATCCCGATCCGCAGGAATAAAATCGGCATGCACACCTTTATGTGCCAGGTACAGCATAAATGGCTTATCTTTTTGCCGGTGACTTAAAAAGCTAAGTGCATAATCGGTCAACTCATCGGTGATATAGCCTTTTTGCGGCACATGTTTGCCATTAACGTTCAACCCGTTCTTTTCCGGCAGGTAGGATCCCTGCCCCTTAAATGATACCCAATAATTAAACCCGCGTTTTGGTTCATCGCCATCATTACCGGCATGCCATTTACCCACCATAGCAGTCTGGTAACCAACCTGTTGCAGGTACTGTGGAAAAAATATTAAATTTGACGGCACCGCGTGATTATTGTCAATAACGGTATGCTTGTGCGAATAAAGGCCGGTTAAAATAGAAGCCCGCGACGGCGAGCATAAGGAATTGTTTACAAACGCATTAGGCAGATAAGCCCCTTCACGGGCCATCCGGTCAAGATTAGGAGTTTCTATAAAATCCTGAGCTTTCAAAAACCCCAATGCATCGTACCGATGATCGTCTGCCAAAATAAAAACAATATTACGGGGCTTGCCGCTGCCGGTTTTAAGCAATTTCAATGACCCTCCGGGTTGGCGAATCACCGCATTTTGGGCATCTGCATTCATAATGATACATGCCCATAATAACACAAGTGCAGCAAATTTTGTCTTCATATCGCGATGAAATTATTTCATTCTATATCATTGAATGCGGTATCCATTAAGGTAAACCGCACTTTAAACATACAAATAAATAGGCTTAATAATACCTGAAAGCAGGCTGTTGAATTTATTTTATGGAGGTCATATCCCACCCCATCACTTTATTCATCCTGGTAAACTCTTCCTGAAAAGGTGCATTAATAATTACCTGAAGCTGCGTAACCGGATGGATAAAAGCAAGCCTGTTTGCATGCAGCAGCATCGTTTCCATTTCCCAATTGGCTTTGAAAAGCCGGTTCTGCTTGTTACAGCCATGGGGGCGGTCGCCAATGATGGGATGATCAATATGTGCGAAATGTTTGCGGATCTGATGCATTCTCCCGGTTGTAGGAATTGCTTTCAGAAGCGAGTATCTTGAAGTAAGATGCTTACCATGAGGGACATTAATTTCGGCGCGGCAAACTGTTTGGTAAGCTGTAAATGCTTCCTGTAAAGTTCCGTTTTCTTTCCTTAGCGGGTAGTCAATTTCCCCCTCATCATTTGTATACCCTCTCACCAGTGCAATGTATGTTTTTTTAATCTGGTGATCAGCAAACATCATTTGCACAAGTACTTCTGCCTCTTTGTTAAGCGCAAATAAAAGAACGCCACCTGTTTTACGATCAAGACGATGTACAGGAGAAACATGCTGTCCTATTTGATCACGAAGCATTTGGATGGCAAATTCAGTAGCGTCCGCAGCAATGCGGGAACGATGCACCAGCAAACCGTGGGGTTTGTTAATAGCAATGAGATGCTCATCTCGGTATAGGATATCCAGCATGGGATGGCAAAAATAGAGGAATATTAGAAGTGAACTATTTGCAATGCAGTTTAGCTATTTCTTCTTTTCCCTGTTTCGCAGGAAGCTTCCAAGCTCATCAACCAGATCTGTTCCGATCAGATCAACGCCAAGCTCCATTTGTTTTAACCAGGAAGCTTCCGTATCGGGTGCAGCCCAAAAACGGATAGTTTTACCGGCATGATGAACGCTATCAATGGTAAACTTGATTTTCTTCTGCTCTGCAGGATCTAAGGGCCCTACTCCTTTCCAGGCAGAATATTTCCCGAAGGTCACACTTACCAGGCCCACTCTTTTCCACTCTGCAGCGTTATGAGGTGAACTCTGATCATTATCGAAAATGATATAGGCAGGATAATTTTTGTATTCTGCAGGAGGAGGTCTTGTACCGCTGATAAGGATAGTTACCTGCCCGCTTTTTTCCGGAGTTGACAAATACTTTCTGAGGGGTTCAAGTTCTTTGATAAGGAGATTTAAGCTTTGTTTATAATCGTCTTTTATGTCAATGAGTAAATTGAGCTTACGTGTATGATCTACGGACAGTTTTTTCAGCAAAGGATTAATATACATGCCTTGCAGCGTGTTTTTTGAAGCGATGTCCTTTTTACCATGTGCAACCAAAAGAACCCCGTTTACCGGATAAATATCAGCTTCAATAGAGCCAAAATTATTCCTGTAAGCCCGTTGAAAAGGCTCACTGTTCAGATAATCATTATGGGAGTGTGCATTGGCCGTTGTATACTTCTTTGGCTGAGCCGAAACTGCCAGACAAATAAACAGGCAAAAAACAGAAAGACTGGTTTTTATTAAACTTTTCATTTGCCCAATTTTAGCTATAAAATTTAATAAAAAACCAGTCTTATATGAACTAATTATAATTTTATTGTCTCAGGCAGATACTTCGCGATAAGCGCTTCGTAATATGGCTTAAGCTCAGAAACTACCGGAGGTTTCGGACTCTTGGAGTACAGATCGTATGGATTGAACTTATCCACCCATTTGAACATTTCCCTGTCGTGATCATCCATCAGATGCTCATAAGCATGCTCACGGTGCTGTGAATAGAAAGAGTGGTAACGAAGCATGTATAAAGCCTCTTCCGGCAGATAATCTTTCATGATCTGGTAGATGTACTCATCATGGCCCCATGACATATGGACATTTTTCAATCCGCAGTTAGGCTCATAAACACCATATTTTGTGTTATAACGAGAATCATATGTATCAGGGTTTGCTTCAAAAGCTTCTGAATAAACGATCTTATCAGAGAAGGCACATCCCATAGGGAAAGTATCCCCTACTACACCCCATTGAGGTTCGCCGAAAAGGCAAAGCACTTTACCCATATCATGGATAAAACCCGTTAATACAAACCAATCCGGGTGACCATCAGCGCGAATAGCTTCTGCTGTTTGCAGAAGGTGCTGCAACTGATCCAGATCTGTATCAGGATCGCTGTCATCTACCAAAGTATTTAAAAACTCCATAGCATCCCATGGCTTCAGCTCTTTACGGTTAAAGCGCAGAAAATCATTTTCTTTCTCACGTACAAACTCATACGTCTGATATTTATGGTTCAGCCTGTAAAATTCACGCACAGAAGCCTCTTTTGCAGAATCTGTATAATTACGGAATTCCGCTTTTGCTTTTGCAGGTTCACCAGCTTCAGGGTACCTTTCAATCACATCATCTTCCCACTGTTCTATACTATTCAGGGGATTAAAATCTTGTGCAGGTATTTCGTTCGATGCCATAATGCTATTTTTTATTATGTAAATATACTTTGTTTCAGAAAATTAAAAAAATATTAAATAATACTCCTCACATCCACG
>JAQBNJ010000203.1 GCA_028288645.1 Sediminibacterium sp. | reverse complement strand
AAAGACCTGGAACTCGCCAATATCCGCTTCAGCTATGATAAGGAAGATGTGCGTTCACCGATGATCTTTTCAGATATCAATGGTTTGGAAATAGATAACTTAAAAACTCCTGTTTCTGCCGGTATTCCTGCTGCTACGTTTGAAAATGTCAGAGGAATGGTTGTTCGTAACTCGCCTGTGCTTGATCAGGTGGTTGCCGCAGAGAACTCTAAAAACGGCAAATCAGCCAAAAGTAAAAAATAGAAGAAGAATGGTTCAAATCATGGTAATTTCAGCAATACTCTTTCACTTATTCCTATTTGTAAAATACCTGAAAAACAGTATGATAGGCAACTTTGTATTTAATAAAAATAAAAATTATTTTCACCCTTAATATCTTCCGGTAATCAATTATTAATTGAATAAAAATGAAAAATCAAAACAAAATCAATCTCTTCCGCAACCAGATAATGCTGCCGGTTATTGCATTACTAATCTTTAATGTCAGCCTTGCCTCTGCAAAATCTAAAGTTCTTATATTTTGCAAAACAGCAGGATATCATCATAACTCTATAGCTGTGGGCATACCTGCTATTCAGAAATTAGGTAGAGAGAATAAATTTTCTGTAGACACTACTACAGATGCCAGAAAATTCACTCTGCAAAATTTAAAGCAATACAAAGCAGTCATCTTTTTAAGCACCACTGGTGATGTGTTGAACGATACTCAGCAAAAAGCATTTGAGCAATATATCAAAGGTGGTGGTGGCTTTATGGGGATTCATGCGGCTACTGATACTGAATATGATTGGCCATGGTATGGTAATCTGGTTGGAGCATATTTCGGAGGGCATCCTGCGCAACAGACAGCTACCTTAAATATCGTGGATCAAAAAACAAATGCAACCAAGGATCTTCCGAATCCATGGGTAAGAAAAGACGAATGGTATAGCTTCAAATGGATGGCTCAAGGTTTGCATGAATTGATCGTTATCGATGAAAAAAGTTATAATCTTAATAAAATAGTACCAATGGGGCATCACCCTATGGCATGGTATCATGAATATGATGGCGGCAGAGCTTTCTATACGGAACTGGGTCACACAGATGAGTCATATGCCGATCCGCTTTACCTGAAACATATTCTGAGCGGAATTCAATATGCGATGACCGGAAAACTAAAATAAACTGAACCAACATAAACCTCAATTAAATGAAACGGAATACAAAATGGATTATAGGGATATTAGGCATAGCTATGCTGGTATATACTTGTAAAACGGTACAGAATACAGTGCAATTACAACGCGATGCGGCGGGAAAGATTATTGTCAATCCTAACCCATCAACGGCTTATCTTTCTCCGGCAGAAAGTATGAAAACGATACACCTTCAGAAAGGGTATCATATAGAGCTTGTAGCCAGCGAGCCTATGGTCAAAGAGCCGGTGGCTATTGCCTGGGATGGAAATGCCAGGATGTATGTAGCTGAATTGCTTACTTATATGCAGGATGCAGATGCAAAAGGCGAGCAGCAGCCTTTTAGCCGGATCTCATTGCTGGAAGATACTAACAATGATGGGAAAATGGATAAAAGCTCAATCTTTATAGATAAGCTTCTTTTGCCACGGATGATGCAATGTGTAGGTAACGCCTTATTAGTAAATGAAACCAATACGATCACTATTACCAGCTATCGCGATACTAATGGCGATGGAAAAGCTGACGAGAAAAAGATCGTTTACAAGGATGATAAGTACAAGCCATCTGATATGAACATGGAGCATCAGAGAAGCGGTCTGGATTGGAACCTGGATAATTGGATGTATGTTACCTATGATCCGGTTCGTTTCCGTTACACGAACGGTACCATGAAGATCGATACAATGGCAAGCGGGACTTCCGGGCAATGGGGAGTAACTCATGATAACTATGGGCGTTTGTATTTCACCAGCGCCGGTGGAGAAAATCCGGTGCGTGGCGTGCAAATAAATCCGGCTTATGGCAGATTAGATTTCCCGGATCAGATCAGCGCTGCATTTCAGGAAGTATGGCCTATTATTGCTACTCCTGATGTACAAGGAGGTGAGAAAAGGCTTCGTCCTGATTTGACACTTAATCACTTTACAGCTTGCGCAGGACAGTCTATCTACCGCGGTGATAAGCTTCCGCAGGATCTGGTTGGGGACTACCTGATCTGTGAGCCGGTGGGAAGGCTCATCAGACGTTCAAAAGTGATCAACGTAAAAGGCAAAACCCTGATTGAAAATGCATATAACAAAGAAGAATTTATTGCTTCGACTGATATGAACTTCCGTCCTGTTAACAGTGCAACAGGCCCGGATGGCAATTTGTATATTGTCGATATGCACCGTGGTATCATTCAGCAAGGTACCTGGACCCCTCCGGGATCATACCTTCGCAAAAAGATCGATAGTATAGGACTGGCTCAGCATACAGGGCATGGCCGTATTTACCGTGTAGTTTATGATGGTTACAAAAAAAGTGCAAAGCCAAATATGCTGAATGAACCAACAAGTAAGCTTGTAACTTATTTAGATCATCCTAATGGCTGGTGGCGCGATAATGCTCAAAAAGAGATTATAACCCGCGGAGATAAATCGGTAGTTCCTGCTTTGAAAGCAATTGTAACAGGGGCTACTAAAGCAGGAAGCCTTGGCAAGATCCACGCTTTATGGACCATGGAAGGCCTTGAGGCGCGTGATAAGGATGCTGTATTTGCGGCTGTGAAAGATCAGGACCCCCAGGTACGAAAATCTGCTGTTTGGGCTAGTGATGGATTTCTGAAAAATAATGATGCTCAGATGATAGATAGAGTTTCCGGGCTTAAGGACGATGCAAATTATGACGTGCGTGTACAGGTCTTAATGTCCCTGAGCCAGAGCAAAGCAGATAAATCAAAAGATGTTGTTAACGAAATTGTATCTAATAATACAGATAATGAA
>JAQBNJ010000195.1 GCA_028288645.1 Sediminibacterium sp. | reverse complement strand
AGGTGCGATCAGGTTAGTAGTACGTGACCTGTTCTACTCACAGATCTTCAGCGGTTACAGCAAATACCAGAATGTAGATGTTACTATTAACCAGTCAAGAGACAGCCGCGTGGTGAACCTCAGCTTTACTTACCGTTTCAGCAAGGGAAAAACTGCCGCACAACGTAAAAGAGGAGGTGCAGGCGATGAGCAGAATCGTGTGAATACAGGCGGCGGAAATTAATAATACAGTTCCTGGCGGGCGGACAAATAAATGCCGCCCGTCATAGATTTTATTTCGAAGATCAACCGATCATGTAATAAAGTGACAATGAAAAATTTGACAGGATCAATACAGCATGAGGCTGTTAAGCCTGGTTAACCTGCAATAACATTTTATTAACACCACTCATACCAAAACAGTAGTTCAGATTAAAGAGGAGCAGCAACTTTACTTTCAATACATCGTTTTTTTCTCATGTGCATTATATAGACCCGGCCCCGATTTCTATCGGGGCCTTCTTTTATAATATTGAACACTGAACAAGGAATGTTGAGTGTTGAAGTGTTAGAACTCCTCAATACAAAGCATTCTGACAGCATGCATGAACTAAAGCCTCAGTTCAAAATTCAAAATTCCTTGTTCGGTGTTCAATATTCTCTTTCCTTGTTCAGTGTTCAATTTCTCCTTTCAATTCTCTACTTTTGTACAAACAGCCCCTCATGCCATCATTCGACATCGCCAGCGAAGTAGACATCCAGGTATTGGACAATGCTATTAATACAGTAAAAAAAGAGATCAGTACCCGTTTCGATTTCCGCGGTTCACCGGTAACGGTTGAGCTGAATAAAAAGGACTATTCCATTTTACTGGAAGTGGAAAGTGATATGAAGATGAAACAACTGATCGATGTATTGATCAGCCGTACCATGAAACAGGGAATTGATGCCGGCGCTTTTGATTTCAGCAAAGACGCTTATCCAAGTGGTAAAGTGGTTAAGAAGAACATACCGGTCAGGAATGGGTTGAAACAGGACGATGCCAAGAAGATCGTAAAAATGATCAAAGAGGCCGGTTTTAAAGTACAGGTAGCTATTATGGACGATATCATCCGCGTTACAGGCAAAAAGCTCGATGATCTCCAGGAGGTTATTGCCAAGTGCCGGGTAGATAATTTTGGAATTCCGCTGCAGTTTGTGAATATGAAAAGCTAGATTTTAATTAGGAATTAGCAATTAGTAATTAGTAATTGTAATACGTAATAGGTTAATTACTAATTACTAATTGCTAATTCCTAATTAACGCCGAAACCTGTTTGTACTTTAATCCATCTCCCTTACCTTTGCATTCCTAAAAATAATCGCACGGCCAAATCCGTGCAACCTAAAAGTAAAAATATGAAACAAGGTATCCATCCAGAAAGTTATCGATTTGTTGTGTTTAAGGATATGAGTAATGGCCACACTTTCCTGAGCCGTTCTACAGCCAACACCAAAGAAACCATCCAGTTTGAAGATGGTAAAGAGTACCCATTGATCAAGATCGAGATCTCTAATACTTCTCACCCGTTTTATACCGGTAAGAATATGTTGGTAGATACCGCGGGCCGTATCGACAAATTCAAAAAGCGTTACGCAAAGAAAGACTAATCTCTTTCCAACCATATTACCTGATCCCAACGGAAACGTTGGGATTTTTTTTGCGCCCTGTACCAACCATATGAACTCCCGCATAATTGTTTATAGAACCATACCAAACATTACCTTTGCAACCGATAAATTGACACCCATGAAACTGGATATACTTGCTTTTGGCGTTCACCCGGATGATGTGGAGCTTGGTTGCTCCGGTACTTTACTCGCTGCGATGGCTGAAGGGAAAAAAGTGGGCATTATTGACCTTACCCGCGGAGAACTCGGAACAAGAGGTAACGTGGAAACACGAAAGGCCGAGGCAATGAAAGCTGCGGAGATATTAGGCGTGAGCACACGTGAGAACCTCGGTATGGCTGATGGATTTTTTCAGAACGATGAAACAAACCTTCGCAAAGTGATTGAAGTGATCCGCAAATACCAGCCTGATATCATACTTGCGAATGCATTCGATGATCGTCACCCGGATCATGGAAGAAGCGCTAAATTAGTCACAGATGCTGCTTTCCTTTCAGGATTGAGAAAGATCGAAACAGGATCCGGTGATGCGAACCAGGATATCTGGAAACCATCCTACGTATTTCATTATATACAGGACAGGTTCATTGAGCCCTCGTTCGTAGTGGATATTACTGCGCATTTTGAGAAGAAAATGGAATCAGTGCTTGCTTATTCAACACAGTTCTTTAACCCTGATCTAAACGAACCGCAAACCTATATTTCTTCCGGACAATTCCTGGAAACCATTAAGTCAAGAGCATTGATGTTGGGCAAAAGGATCGGTGTAGGATTTGCAGAAGGATATTATACGGAGAAGACAATTGGGATTAGAAGTTTTGATGCGATCGTTAAGGAGATCACTTGATTAATTGATAATTAGTAATGCGAACCTGCCTTTGTCGGCAGACAGGTCAAGAGTTGAAACTGTAATATCGAAGGTTGCAGAGGCGTAGCCTCGATCCATTTTGTAGCAACGGATTTTAATCCGTTGGATAAAAAATAACAAGTTATAGAGAACCGTAGGTTCGGGCCATATATGCACCGTGCCTACGGCACTCCCGGACCAGGTGCGAACTACAATCAACGGATTAAAATCCGTTGCTACAAAATGAACCGAGCCTATGGCTCTATTCAAACCTTGATTCGCATAATTAGTAGTTAATAGTTAATAATTAGAATATGTCTACAGTAAAGGTCGGATTGGTGCAAATGAGCTGCACTGCTTCTAAAGATGAAAATCTTGCAAAAGCCATTGTGAAAATACGGGAAGCTGCCGCGAAAGGTGCGCAGATCGTTTGTTTGCAGGAATTGTTCACTTCACTGTATTTCTGTGATGTGGAAGACTATGATAATTTTAAACTGGCTGAACCCATTCCCGGTGCATCAACAGATGCATTGAGTGTGTTGGCGGCTGAATTGAACGTGGTGATCATTGCTTCTTTGTTTGAAAAAAGAACACAGGGGATCTATCACAACACAACAGCAGTATTAGATGCTGATGGAAGTTATTTAGGCAAGTACCGCAAGATGCATATCCCTGATGATCCTGCGTTTTATGAAAAATTTTATTTCACACCGGGCGATCTTGGCTATAAAGTATTCAAAACAAAATTTGCCACATTCGGCG
>JAQBNJ010000155.1 GCA_028288645.1 Sediminibacterium sp. | reverse complement strand
AATCAACAGGTAAAAAAGTTGAGGGACGATGGTGTTGTGGCCAGTTAAATTCAATACCTCCACTGATCCATGGACCTGTTAATCCAACCAATGCAGGTTTTATTACCTGGTTATAATAAACAAAATCACGTTTTCTTATTTTATCATATGCCCGGTGAATGCGCCCGCCAAGTTCGGGGAGTATCATGATCCTGAGGTAGGCATTTTCGAGAAACAAAGCTGTATATGCCTTGTCTTTTTTTTCATCTTCTATCTTTTCAACCACTGCATGAGGATACACAGCGCCGCTGCTGCCCTGGTAGACCCTTTTCTCCAGGAATATGGGATTCTTTTCCGCTACTCCAATATGATACGTGGGTAGAAGAACCGTTTCCTGCCAAACCAAAACAGAATTTTCCATACAGCTTTTTAGTTGAGATCAATCGAAATATCAAAGTCAAAACTATATCGCTTATTTTTTTCCCAGATAGAATAACTTACGGTAATAATGGACTATTTTATGACATATATGGTAAATATCAAAACCGAAAACGTAAGGGTAAATAGGTTTTTGCTGACTATATTTATCTGAAAAAATACTGGTTCGGGGTGCTCGGTACAGCTTGTTTCATTGGTAAAATCAATATAAAAACGGACGCCCGGTTCATAAAAATTTATGTCTCAACCAGGATTTGGATGGAGATTATTGAACCAGGTAAATTATAAAAATGGATAATCTGCTGATGCCGTACAAATGGATGCGACGCCTTGGATGTGTCAATTTCCCTATGGATCCGGTAAATAAGTAGCAGGTGGTGGGAGGGTAATAGATGGCACAATAATGATATTGTCCATCATTTTAAATAGTAATACCTATTATTCCGGGGAGGGAATTAGTTGTGTCACTCAACTTTTGTATTCGCATCTATCGTCCTCACAACACGCGTCATTTTACCGGCGGCATTGATGCCTTCAAGGACAACGTTGAACGTTTTGGTAAAATCATTGTTGAAGAACTCCACCCGCATGTGTTGCTGCGTTTTATTGGTGATCAGGTATGGGTTCCAGTAAAGAGTGGTACGTGTATCGGGCTTTGCATAGCTTTCCTCCGGTTGTTCGTAGGAGGGGTTGTAAAATTCTTTGAAATTTGCATAACCGGACAATATCATATTAGAAAGCCCTTTTGTTTCAGTGGGTGATATATGATCTGAGCCCAGCCTGGTATAAACAGCGATGGCCCCGCCACGACCTCCGCCGGCAGCGAACATAAACAATGGTGGAAACGCCTTTATCATGGCAACACTGAAAATGGGAACACTTAGTATCGTAGATACATCAACACGCATTTCATTAAGATACATAATAGGCCCATCACCCCGCCACTCAAGCGTACTACCTCTTACGATCAAACCGGGTATTTTGCTTTGCAGGTATTCGAGTATGTTGCTGGCGGTAGTCTGTTTGTGTGGGTCTGAGAGATCCAGGATGTATTCACCTCTTGTGGGGGCTCCGCTGAAAAACCCCCTGGTATATTTTTCATCCAATATCTCTTCTTTCGTTTTTACTCTTGTTGTTACGATCACTTCCTGCAAAGTTGCACCGGCCATCTTTTTCTTGAGGATTTCCTGTTCCGCTAATAAGGCATTGAGTTTTTGTTTCGCTAAGCTGTCGTTCCCTAAGAATGGAGGGCCGTTGCCGGGTTGAATATTTTTGGGTGATAATTTCAATAAGCCATTGCTGAGTTCCAGCTCTGCTTTTTCTGTCAGCGATGCATTGTTGTTAAAGTTGTAATACACGTTCGCTGTATCGAAAAACACCATAGGCTGTTCAAAGCTGCCATCCTTAGCAACGGGACCAGATATGAATTGTTTGCTGCTGTCTTTCAGCACAATGATCATATTTATTGCTACCGGGGGACCGTTTTTTTTCATGCCCAATACTTTCCCGCTCATTTTCATATAACCTGTTTCGGCGGTATAGTTGACCTTAGGAGGAATGCTGGCTCTGATCTTATCCCAGTCAAACCTGCGCCAGGCATTGGTAAGCATAACGAGGTCAAGGTGTGCTGCAACACTGTCCGTATTGCCCGACAGGTAATATCCGGGGTTGTACACTTTTCCTTTGATCTCACTGCTCAGCAACACATCCGAAAAGATCGAGTATTGATCAGGCGCGCTTACTGCTGCGTCGGTTATAGACATCGACAGATTGCTAAACAATGTATCGGGAACAAAGATCTCGAAAGCATTTTTTCCCCTCTTCTCAACATTGACCAGTGGCGCTGTTAGCTTCACATCAAATTCATGTAAGCGGTTGTTGATAAAAATAACCCGTTCGGCAATAGGGATCCAGTCTGAAGTAAACAAAGTGAACTGGAGTAATCCTGTTGGCAATTCATTGATAGGAATTTCTGAGCTGAGTTTTGTTTTTTCAGAAGTATTGATGGCCACCTGGTAGAGCCCAACCTGGTTCATGTGAACAAGCAAGATCATTTTTTTGAAATTTTCAGGAACACTATCGGTGCGCTCTACCTGGAACTTCGCCCGGGCTGTTGTTGTTTCAATGGTGATGCGTGCACCTTTTGTTTTTGTAACGGGTATCGGTGTGCTGCCCGTAACGCCATATTCATCCATCCAGTTGAGTTTGTAAGCCTGTCCTGCGAGGGGAGCAAAATAAAAACTTCCCATGCCGTCGTGCTCAACACTCAACGAATCGAGCGTATTATTTTTATCATCCACCAACACGCCTTTTATAAAAACAGGATTACCATATTGGTTGGTTGCCTTGAATGCAACCCGTGTATGTAAACCCTGTATCAAAAAGCCACCTTCCGGAAAAGTTTCCACGATTGTTTTTTTCGGTGCGGCCTTTGTTGGTTTCGTGGTGTTTGAATATACGGCCAGTTCCCTTCGGTAACTGAAAGCGGGATCATCATTCAACATCCAGCGCGTAAATGCTCTCACATGAAGGGACTCACCTTTGTAATCTGCCGGAATATCAAACGAGCCTTGCGCAGTAGAAAGCAGGATAGGAGCCACAGTTTGCCTGATCATTTTTCCGTCAGCATCATACCATTCCAGGTAAACGTTCATGCTGGTAGCGGCAGTATCACTGCCACCACCATGCAGAATGTATATTTTGTACCAGACTGTTTCTCCCTTGTTGTAAATGGTTTTGTCGAAATGGATATGGATCTTTTCAGGCGCTGAACGATCGGCATACACGCTCATCATGGAATCAACCTGCTGGGCAAAACCCTTATCAGCAAACAGCGTAGAAAATAACGCCAGCAGCGAGCCGAAAAGACAATTTCTCATTCAATAAATATATTGAATATGTTTGACTGTCTGCTGTTACGTAGAAGAGTTTTTTT
>JAQBNJ010000112.1 GCA_028288645.1 Sediminibacterium sp. | reverse complement strand
AAACGTGTATAGGCTTTGATGGCATAGCCCTTCGCTTTATTGTCGAAAAGGTTATCTACCAGTTTAACGCAGTCCGGGATATTCTCGGATTTTAAAATATCACCTTTGCTTGCCATAGATTGAAGTGCCATTTCAATATTAGCGCCGCCGGTGCAATTGGTGTCACCTGCATTTTTTACCTGGTAGTATACATAACCCGGCGAAAATGCAACTGCTTTTTTCTTTACGGGATCCGTGATATTGCGTTGAATGCAATAACTGATGGTTCGCGCGGCATAAGAAGAACTCCATGCAACACAGGTTCCATGCATACCCTGGTCGCCAACTGAGGGGGCATAGGCTTTTAATGATACCGCGGAAAGCAGGTTTTCCATATCCCTGCTGGCCCTGTCTGCGGGGCGTGATATTTTATCGAGGTCACTTTTACCGGTATTGTCCCCCGTAAAAAAACGCTTCTTCGTTTGCGCACTGGAAACGAGCAGCAGCAAACAACAGGCAACGGTAAGTACAACATACCCGGATTTTTTTATTATTGATATCATATGGCTGAATTTATAGTTGGTCAAATAATGAGCTTAGTGTTTCTATATAAGGTTTACCGTACGCATACATTAATTGCGTGTAGGCTTCTTCAATGATCTTTTCCTTGCTTCCGCCGATGGTTTGTTTAATGGTTTGCAGTAATTTTTTACAATCGCGTTCGGAAAGAAATACGGGTTTGAATGTATGTATTTGCCTGCTCTCCCGGTTGCTGGTATAATGTTTCATGTAAGCAAGTGTCACATTCTTATTCCCGGGCGATTGATTTTCACCTGCTAAAAAAGAGTTTTCATTGATCACTAATGAATCATGTACAATGTTTAGTTTGTTATTGAGCACCTGCCCGTCAACAGCCACGTATTGGAGAAAAAAGAAATTATTCGCGAGATCGTCCAGCAGGTAACCTGAATGGCGGAGATCGAATTTTGTATCGCCGATAAAAAGAAGGGGCATGCTATCCGATTTTCTGCCTGAGAAAAATTCATCCACACCTATCTCCCCTCTTGAACTTAATTTGAGTGTTTCCGACTGCAGGTGCAGATTATTCTTAAGGAAAAGTGCAAATTCATTTGCCGGGGCCTCTTTCTTTTTATCCGCCTCCAGTACAAAACGCCCTTTCTGTGGGTGCAGCAATACCAGCCTGCAGTCTTTATTTGCAAAAAGCAATTTGGCGTTTTCAGGTAGTTTATCGCCAACCTTTACAACAGATCTGTCCTCTTTTTTAATTGTTCCACGAATAACGGTAACATAATAGAGATCCTGGGCACGGGCAGTAACCAAACATGTGATAAAAAAACATGAAATCACCAATACCCTCATGAGAGTTTATTTTGGTTTGGATAAATTGAAAAGGAAGTTGACAACTAATATAAAAAAAACTACGCTAAATACCTGACATTGAACCCCGAAAATGAACAATGATATTGCAGAGATAGCGAAGGAAAGGCCAACAAGTGAAAATACTTTTACCAACAGGCTATTGGCAATACCGGCCCACCACCCTTTCTTTTTGATGAGTGAGGCAGGTTCAAGAGCGCCATGCACCATAAATAAACTGATCAAAAAGAAAATAAGGAACATGGTTGTGATCCAGCCGATGGAAAGCTGTTGATTGCCATTCAGCAAACTTAGGTAGGTATTCAGAAGTATGAGTGAACCCGGCATTTTCCCAACGGGTGTATCGTGTATATCCGTTTCAAAATTGCCGACAACAATAAATTTGTTCTGGAGGAATTTGTTGTAGAAAGATGGTTCATTTTGCAGGATCAATAGCTCGCCCAGGTTAAAATAGGGATATCGCTTTGGTTCCACCAGTTCATATTGCCTGATATAATATTTGGGCGAGATGGCCCGCAAACAAAGCCTGCTATTACAAAAACCAAGGCCCCACCTGTTTGTATAATTTGCTCCCTGCAGTTGTTCGTGTATCGCCACCGGGATGGTCTTGTCTGAATCATCATAGACGAGGCGAAACTTGTTGAATTTTCCCGTGTTGCTGTGGTAATCCGCAAGAAACATGGGTAGCGGAAAAATGGAAGGAATGATACCCGAATCGCCAAAATGTTTTGGAAAAACGGCGCGCGTAAGGCCTTTACTATTTTCCCGGAAAAGGTTGTCTTCCGGCGAAGGCATATCAAACACAATATCACAAAGAAGAAATTGATGCCGGTTACTGTCTGCAAGCAGTTTAAGAAAAGAACCCAGTTTTGCACGGTCGGTTATTACGTTATCTCCACCCTCCTCATCTTTGATCAATTCGAGGTCTTTTCCAACATTAACAAAGACAAAATCATAGGGTGGCTTGAATGTGCCGGGCAGTACCATCTCATCCAGCACCTGCACTTTTGTGGTTAGTTCCTGTTCGCCCGGGATAGAAAAATTGCTGTTGTTATAAATGATGAAAACGGAGAACATCAACAGGGCCAATAGAAATACCCAGAGCCAATCTTTACGGTTAAATGATCTGATCGGTTTTTTAAGCAGCATGGTCAGCGCGTATGAGAATACGGCTCATAATATACAAAAAGCGTGGGTATTTTAAAAGACTTAATTTTTCATTGGAGCCCGAACGCAGCCCGCTTTTCAACACGAATTACACGAATTAGAATGAATGATCTCCGATTTGTTGATCCGTTCTGTACATGCAGAACTAATTCGTTTCAATTCGTGTAATTCGTGTTTAGCGTATCCCTTTTATGCCTTCATCAACCCTATTGACTTTCCATCCCAGCTTGGGAAAAGCTTGCTGTTATTATTGATCTTCAGGTGCCCGTTTGCTACCGCACTAAAAACTGAACGGAAATCGGTACTTACCGGCAGATCGCGACCGTCTTCCAGGTCCTCTTTGGCAAGTGTTTTCATGTTGTGATATACTTTACCTCCCTGTACATCATTTCCTAACACAAACAAACAACTTGCGCGGCCATGATCGGTTCCGCCGGTACCGTTCTGGTGCGCGGTGCGGCCGAATTCGGTCATGGTCATTACGGTCACATCATCCTGGTAGGCTTCCATATCTTTCCAGAAAGCATTGATGCTATCGCTGAAATCTTTGAGGTTGCGTGCCAGTGCGCCATTGGCTGCTCCCTGGTTAAAATGCGTATCCCATCCGCCGCTTTCTGCAAAAGCCACTTCCATGCCGATATCCATCTTTATTAAAGTAGCGATCTGTTTCAACGAATTTCCCAAGGCAGAATTTGGATACACAACACCTGCTGCCGGTTGATAATTCTTTAGATTATTCACGTTCAGCATTTTCATCGCATCAAAACTTTCTTTACCCGTCTTGTTCAGGATCTGGCTCGATGTCTGGTCGTACAAAGATTCAAATGATTTGGATGCGAGGTTCGATGCCATCGGATTACCGCGCATCTGGATCGCGAATTCCTGCAGATTATTAATGGCAAGCGCTTCATTATCTCCATACAAACTTCTTGGAAGCGAACTCGTTAAACTTACTGCACGAAAAGGTGTGCCATCATGTCCCATCAAACCAACGGCCCTGTTGAGCCAGCCGCTTGCCGTGCTTTTGCTGAACGGTGTTCCGCTTTCCATATAATCCTGTGCATCAAAATGACTACGGGTGGTGTTGGGGCTACCTACGCCATGCACGATCGCCATACGTCCTTCTGTAAAATACGGAGCGAAGGCAGATAAGGAAGGATGCAGCCCGAATTTTCCATCGAGATCTATCATTTTTCCTTCGCCTTCTGCGGGACTCATGTATAATGTCGGGCGTAGTTTTTTCAGGTTCTCATCCGTATATGG
>JAQBNJ010000102.1 GCA_028288645.1 Sediminibacterium sp. | reverse complement strand
CGAAATTATGTTTCCAGTTTACATTCGCTGCAATGTTATCGCGTTTGATGTTGGCGTTGTTCAATGTGCTGAAAGTACTCAGCACGGCGCCGGATGAAGCTTTTATCTGTTGTGTGGTATTGATGGTGTTCTCATCCATCGCAAAATTAAATCCACGCACAAAAATGCCAAAAGTATTTTTGCTATCTGCATACAGGTCGGCACCGGCACGGTAGCTGTAACTGTTGCGGTCATTCGGGCTATAATTTGTTTGCAGGAAACGGTTGGTAGTGATCGCCCTGTCGAACTCACTGTACTGAAACTGGTTGCGGTGAAAAAAACTGATACTGCCGTAGGTATTTAATTTTCCTTTTCGGTGATTGACAGAAAGAAAAGGTGATACGCGATAATAATTCCTGTCAACCCCATCTTTCCCTTTTGTATATAATCCCGTTCCAACCGCAAGGGAAGCCGTTCCGTTAGTACCAAGGTTTGCATTTTTCTTGATGATGATATTGATGATGGCGCCACCAGATGCATCATATTTTGCACCGGGATTCGTGATCAGCTCTATCTTTTCAATATTCGCAGCACTCATTGTACCCAATACCTGCGAGATATCTGTGTATTGCGAAGGTTTTCCATCGATCATAATAGTTACACTGCTTTTGCCGGCGAGTTTTACCTGGTCGTTCACAACCATTACACCAGGCACTTTCTGCAATACTTCCAAAGCGGTAGAGCCTGCGGCGGTAGCGCTGCCTTCTACATTCACCACTAATTTATCTGCACGCTGTTCAAGAAAAGGTTTGGTGGATGTTACGGTAACTTCTCCTAATGAAACCGCATCGGGAACAAGTTTACTGTCTGGCACCTGAACGGCATTACCGGCTACGGTAATTTTATTATTCAGTTTTTTATAACCAAGCATGTTGATCATTACGCGGTAGTTGCCATTCTTAATATTGTCAAATGAATAGTCGCCGCTTTCTGAGCTGAGTGCAGAAAAAACAAGCGAAGAATCTTTTTGCTGTAACAGCAATACTGCTGCGCCTTTCACCGGTTTTTGTTTTTCATCAAATACTTTTCCTTTGATGGTGGACTGCGCACTTGCAGTTATATAAAATATACCGCATAGCAGAAGTGTAAAAAATATTTTCATAACAATAGTTCTTTGGTTGATGGAATGTTCGGGGTGCTTTAGCGTTCCGACCGCTTGTTATACGAACAGGGTTTGAAAATGTTACAGGTGCAAAAAAATAAAGCGGGGCATCATTGCTGATGACCCGCTTTATAATTGCCAGCCGGAGGCTGGATGATACTTGTCACTCGGCGGAGCCGAGCGACTACGCATGACTACGCATTGATCGCCATTAGTAGTCGCTCGGCTCCGCCGAGTGACTGGTATCAACGGCCTCCGGCCGATTAAATGCTATACCTTTTATTCATTTATCGCTGCAATTCCCGGCAATACTTTTCCTTCAAAATATTCCAGCAATGCGCCGCCGCCGGTAGATACATAACTTACTTTATCAGCAAATCCAAACTGGTTCACTGCAGCCACGCTATCACCACCGCCTACTAATGAGAAGGCGCCCGCTTCGGTTGCTGCCGCAACTGCTGTAGCGATTTCTTTGGTGCCATGCTGAAATTTTTCCATTTCAAAAACACCCATAGGTCCGTTCCATAAAATGGTTTTGGAACGTTTGATGCAATTGGTGAACTGGATGCAGGCATTCATACCGATATCCAATCCCATCCAGCCTTCAGGTATCTCACCGCTTGGTGCGGAAGAAACATTAGCATCAGCGGCAAACTTATCTGCGATCACAGAATCGGAAGGTAGGTGAATACATACACCTTTTTCTTCTGCTTTTTTTAATAGTTCCTTTGCGGTATCCAGGCGATCATCTTCGCATAAAGAATTACCAATACTGCCGCCCTGCGCTTTCATGAATGTGTATGCCATACCGCCACCGATAATGATATCAGTTGCACGCTCTAATAAATTTTCTATGATCAGGATCTTATCGCTCACTTTGGCTCCGCCGATAATGGCGGTAAAAGGTTTCTCACTTTTATGCATCACTTTTTCTGCGCTGGCTACTTCTCCTTCCATTACCAGGCCGAACATTTTTTTATCGCCGGGAAAAAACTGTGCGATCACGGCTGTGGATGCGTGTGCGCGGTGCGCGGTTCCGAATGCATCGTTCACATATACATCGCCGAGCTTACTTAATTTTTCCGCGAAAGCGGTATCACCTTTTTCTTCTTCTTTGTAGAAACGGAGATTCTCGAGCAACAATACTTCGCCGGGTTGTAAAGCTTTCGCATCGTTGTATGCTTCTTCACCGATACAGTCCGCTGCAAATTTTACAGTGGCGCCATCTAATAGTTTGATGAGGTGATTAAGAAGATGTTTCAATGAATATTTATCTGCTGGCCCATCTTTCGGGCGGCCGAGATGGCTCATGAGTATCACGCTTCCGCCGTCTGCTAATATTTTTTTGATGGTCGGAATAGTGGCTTTCATCCTTGTATCATCGGTGATGTGAAAAGACGTATCTAACGGCACATTGAAATCCACGCGGATCAATGCTTTTTGTCCTTTGAAGTTGTGGTCAGTGAATTTGCTCATAGTTGTTGGCTTGCTGATTTTTCTAAAGGTAATTTGTTTTTGAAATGTGGGACTGTGAAATTTTCATTTTGCTGTATAATAGTTAGCGCAAACACTCGCGGGTAATAAGGTTAGCCCTTCAAAATTTCTTTTTTTCTACTAAGTTTTAGTCCTTGCATTTTCTGAACCGGTCTTCGTGCGTGGCTTTTAACTTTAGTAGAAACGAACCTTTACTATCAGCGCAAAAGTCCAAAGAATAAGGTAATAAGGTTGGTTGTCTAATGCCTTTTTTTTCTACTAAGGTTTAAGCCTTACATTTTTGAACCCTCGTTTCTCCCAGACTCTTAACCTGTCAGGAACCATCCGTCGCAGGTTTTACAAAGGTCTTAGCTTTGTATTTTTGAACCGGCATTTATACTGGCTTTTAACCTTAGTAGAAACCGAGTCCCCCTGATTAACCAACCTTATTACCTTATTGGTGTGCTGCGTTTTTTTATCCCTCCAGGGATTAAAAAGACCAAGGGCACACAGAAAAACTATGTGCCCTTGGTTATAACTATGCTTCTCGTGTTTCAAAAAAAAGTTCAATATTGTTCTGAACGCTGAAGTGAGTGACACAACAGAAGTCAAATAGAATTCCTGTTGTTGGTAAACACTTATTTAGAGATCAAACCCGCGAAATACTTCACTGTGCGAACCAGCTGGCTCACATAGCTCATTTCATTATCGTACCAGCTAACGGTCTTTACGAGTTGTGCATCACCAACGGTTACTACTTTGGTTTGTGTTGCATCAAATAAAGAACCAAAATGGGTGCCGATGATATCGGTGCTTACAATTTCATCTTCGTTGTAACCGAAGCTTTCGTTGCTGGCTTCTTTCATGGCTGCATTGATCTCATCAACTGTTACTTTTTTACCGAGGATACTTGTCAATTCAGTTAATGAACCTGTAATGGTTGGAACGCGTTGTGCGCCGCCATCTAATTTACCTTTCAACTCAGGCAATACCAGCCCGATCGCTTTTGCAGCGCCTGTGCTGTTAGGAACGATATTGGCAGCAGCGGCCCTTGCACGGCGCAGGTCACCTTTTGGATGCGGTGCATCCAATGTGTTCTGGTCGTTTGTATAAGCGTGAATGGTTGTCATGATACCTGTTACAATACCATATTTATCATTCAACACTTTTGCCATTGGCGCCAGGCAGTTGGTAGTGCATGATGCGCAGGAGATGATGGTTTCAGAACCATCCAATATTGTGTGGTTCACATTGTACACAACAGTTTTCAGGTCGCCTGTTGCCGGTGCAGAGATCACCACGCGTTTTGCGCCTGCTTTGATATGTGCCTCGGCTTTGTCTTTATCAGCAAAGAAACCGGTTGATTCGATCACAACATCCACACCATGGCTACCCCATGGAATTTGTGAAGGGTCTTTCTGTGCATATATTTTAACGGTATCACCGTTCACAACAATTGAATCTTCTGTGGAAGTAACGGTTGCGCTTTCAAAACGGCCCTGGGCGCTGTCGTACTTTAATAGGTGAGCCAATACCTGCGGACTGGTTAAGTCGTTGATGGCTACCACTTCAATTCCTTCCATGTTATAGATCTGGCGAAACACCAAACGGCCGATACGTCCAAAACCGTTGATGGCAACTTTTACTGTACTCATTGAATTCCGTATTTAAATGATTGAAAAATCGAAATAAGTCGCAAAATTACGATGATTGGGAAGAAAAAGAATGATATTTTTTGATTAACTGTGGCGAAACGATCAAAAAGTAGCAACCATCCATTTTGAAAGAATTATGAAAGAAAATGAAAGAAAACAACGGCGTGCACGCCACATTTGTGTCACCTGGCTCATGAAACCCCTGTAAACACTGGAAAATCGATGAATCTTAAAAATGTTTTGGCAGAAAACCTTCATGAGCCTATTTTTGCGCTCCGATAAACAAAAAGGCCGGTTCGTCTATCGGTTAGGACAGCCCCCTTTCACGGGGCAAAGACGGGTTCGATTCCCGTACCGGCTACTGTTAAGGAAAGGTTAATGAAACCTTTCCTTTTTTTATGTTTTGACTTGTAATGCATGCTT